>NZ_QFRV01000087.1:0-15324 GCF_004136805.1 Enterobacter cloacae complex sp. GF14B | reverse complement strand
CGGCACCACCCAGCAGCCGGATGCGGTATCCACCCGCACGACGCCGGTGAGGCTGTGCAGGAGCTGCGCGCAGTCGTGCTGATGCCACGGCTCGCTGTCGCCATGAGCATAATCATGCGAAAACGGCACAAGCGGGCGATGGGTAAAGGAGAAGGTGGTGGTTGTCGTCATCAGGATTGTAGGCCCGGTCAGCGAAGCGCCACCGGGCATCCACAGGCACGATACTAAATGTGCAGTTCCTGAAGTTTTTCTTTTGGCAGGGCCAGCTCGTCGTTGCTGTTTACACGAACATCACGTTCGATGATATGACGGGCAATCTCCTGAGCTTCTTCCAGAGAGTGCATCTGGTAAGTGCCGCACTGGTAAACGTTCAGCTCAGGGATCTGGTTCTGCTCTTTCACCTTCAGCACGTCTTCCATCGCCGCTTTCCACGCATCCGCGACGCGTTTCTCTTCAGGCTGACCAATCAGGCTCATGTAGAAACCGGTTCGGCAGCCCATCGGAGAGATATCGATGATCTCCACGCCGTTGCCGTTCAGGTGGTCGCGCATGAATCCGGCGAACAGGTGTTCCAGCGTGTGAATGCCTTTCTCTGGCATCACTTCTTTATTCGGCACGCAGAAGCGCAGGTCGAAAACGGTGATCGTGTCGCCGTGCGGCGTGTTCATGGTCTTCGCCACGCGGACTGCTGGTGCTTCCATACGGGTATGGTCGACAGTAAAGCTATCTAATAACGGCATACGTCACCTCCGATAGTGATTTTTTTTAAAATAAACTGAACTCTTCTACAGAATGCGCGTCTGAGTATATGAAAGACGCGCATTTGTTATCATCATCCCTGAATTCAGAGATGTATATTTTGGCCACAGCGATGTGGCCTTTTTCTTTTGGTTCAGGCCTGCTTCGCCAGAAACGCCTCAAACGACTCCGTATCCGCCGCTTCGACCTCTTTCTGACGCACAACGGACGCATCGCGCTCTGCCACAAAATCCGCTTCGCTCAGGATCTCTAACGGCTCCTGCATCAGCATCTCACGGTACTCCGCTGAGAGTGAACGCCCTGTGCCACCAATTCCCTGCTCAATCATAGAACGCAGAATACGTGCTGAGAATGTCAGTTCCGGGTTATCAAAGCTTTCAACCAGTTCGTCGCAGACCTTCTGGTAAGCTTCGCCGCCGTACACGCTATCCAGCGTCTGGGCTACGCGCTTCAGGTCATGGAACAGATCCTTCCCTACCTTAGACAGTGGGAACTGAGCCGTTTCACAGCCAATACCTAACGTCAGGCCCGGCTTGCGCCCTTCCAGAATCACGCGATTCCAGTTGGCACGGGTACACAGCAGTTCGTCGGAACTCATTTCCGGCGCATCCGCCAGTACGCACCAGACCATAAACAGGTCAAGGAAACGAACCTGCTGCTCGTCAACGCCAATCGGTGAGAACGGGTTGATATCCAGCGAGCGCACTTCAATGTATTCGATCCCGCCGCGCTGTAGCGCATCCGACGGCGTTTCACCGCTGCGCGTCACGCGCTTCGGACGAATCGGCGCATACAGTTCATTTTCAATCTGCAACACGTTGGTGTTAATTTGCAGGCGTTTGCCGTCTTTTTCGAGGCCGATTTTTTCGTACTCTTCCGACGGGGTTTTTATCGCCCGCTTCAAGCCTGCCACATATTCGTGCAGATCGTTAAACGTAATTCCGAGATTGCTTTGCGATTTATTGGTATAGCCAAGGTCGCTCAGGCGCAGGGAGGTCGCGTATGGCAGGTAATACATGCCACATTCGGTCTTCTCGAACGGTAGCGTGGTCGGTTTCCCTTGCAGGAACGATGAACAGATAGCCGGGGACGCGCCGAACAGATACGGAATAACCCAGCCAAAACGGTAGTAGTTGCGGATCAGGCGGAAGTAGCCCGCGGAGATCGCTTCTTTATCCGTTTCACCGCACTTCGCCTGCCAGAACGCCATCGGCAGAGAAAAGTTGTAGTGCACGCCAGAGATCGTCTGCATCAGTGCGCCGTAGCGGTTTTTCAGTCCTTCGCGATACAGCGTTTTCAGCCGACCTATATTCGAGGTACCGTACTGCGCCAGCTCGATATCCTGCCCCTGCTCGATATAGCACGGCATGCTGAGCGGCCACATACGCTCGTCGCCGAGGTTGCGGGCGGTGAAGCGATGCACGTCGCGCATGATCGTCAGCATATGATCAATATCACCGTCTACTGGCGTGATGAACTCCAGCAGCGCTTCGGCGAAATCGGTTGTGATCCATTTATGTGTCAGCGCCGAGCCTAACGCCTTCGGGTGTCCCGTAGTCGCTAAGCTACCATCCGCATTTACGCGCAGCGTTTCGCGCTCAAGCCCACGCTGAATCCCCTTCAGTGCCTGAGGGTGATTTTCCAGCCAGGCCAGCGCCTGTGATACGTCCGGGATCAATTTGACCTCCCGCCTGTCAAAAAATTGTCACTCAGCATAATTGTAATGGTTGACGATTGAAGGTCGCGAATTCATTCCACCAATTAGTGCCACCACGTCATACCCTGTAGTGTTACCCATGCCAGTAAAACATAGCGTAACGCCTTGCCAAGGCACAAAAAAAAGAGCACCGGTCCCCAGGAGATGCGCATCCATCCCGCCAGCAGACACAGTAAATCGCCTATTACAGGCATCCAGCTTAATAACAGCGTGGCAGCGCCATAGCGTTTTAGCCAGCCCACTGCCTTTTCCTGCCAGCGAGATTTTTCGCGTAGCGGAAAGAAACGTCCAAGAATAACGTTAGTCAGCCCTCCAAGGCTATTACCCATTGTTGCTATTAAGACCAGCAACCAGGGCTGACTTACGCCGGACAACAGCATCGCCACCAGCACCACTTCCGAATTCCCCGGTAAGAGGGTGGAGCTTAAAAAACTGCTGGCGAATAATGAAGCGAGTGACAGCGCGTCACTCACAGTAAGCGAACGTCCACCGCCGCCATTCCGGCATCACGCGCGGCCTGAATACCAAAATCAGCATCTTCAAACACCACGCATTTTGCAGGTGGAACACCCATTAATTCTGCACAGAGCAGGAAGGTATCCGGTGCGGGTTTATGATGTTTAACATGATCGGCGGCAACGACGGCAGAAAAATAGTGGCGCAGGCCAAGGTGATTGAGTAGCGCTTCAGCAATCGCGCTCTCGCTGCCCGTACCGACAGACATATGACGACGGCCGTGCCACTCCTTGACGACGTCAATGAGTGGTAAAGGCTGCACGGTGTCTAACAGCATGGCTTTTACCGCGTCGGTTTTTTCACGCGCGAGCTGGTGAGGGTCGAGATCGGCCTGATTCAGCTCAATCACGGCCTGTGCGATACGCCAGGTGGGCGATCCGTTGAGGGCAATCATCGCCTGTAAATCGAAACGCATACCGTAACGGCCCAGGACTTCGGTCCAGGCCTGACGATGCGTGGGTTCGGTATCCAGGAGGGTGCCGTCCATGTCGAAGATCAAACCGTCATACTGTGCGTACATCGTGCTCTCGCTAAACGATTAACAAAGCATTACTTTATCGTAAAAGGGGATTTTTGTCGCTGACAGAGAGCGTGATTGCTGACGGAACGTCGAAGGAATAAACAAAGGGGGGAGAAGATGGTGCATCCGGGAGGATTCGAACCTCCGACCGCTCGGTTCGTAGCCGAGTACTCTATCCAGCTGAGCTACGGATGCATCGGGATTTACTACTGTTACTGCTGATACTCGGTATCGCTTCAAAAGCAACACAAAGTAAAATATGGTGCATCCGGGAGGATTCGAACCTCCGACCGCTCGGTTCGTAGCCGAGTACTCTATCCAGCTGAGCTACGGATGCATCGGGATTTACTGCTGTACTTCTCGATACTCATATCACTTCAAAAGCAATATGAAGTAAAAAATGGTGCATCCGGGAGGATTCGAACCTCCGACCGCTCGGTTCGTAGCCGAGTACTCTATCCAGCTGAGCTACGGATGCATCGGGATTTACTACTGTACTGCTCGATATTCATATCACTTCGAAAGCAATATGAAGTAATAGATGGTGCATCCGGGAGGATTCGAACCTCCGACCGCTCGGTTCGTAGCCGAGTACTCTATCCAGCTGAGCTACGGATGCAAAATGGCGGTGAGGCGGGGATTCGAACCCCGGATGCAGCTTTTGACCGCATACTCCCTTAGCAGGGGAGCGCCTTCAGCCTCTCGGCCACCTCACCACACAACGCCTCTTTCGAGTGCTTCGAGCAACTCGTTAAGAGCTTCTCGTCGCTGCGTGGCGCATATATTACTTTCTGGGACTTATAAGTCAAACAATTTTCCACATGCTTTTTTCGTTTGCACAATTCGCACTCAATTCGCATGTAAAAGCCGCAAAGAGAGTGTTTTATAAGCGGATTTTGCAGGCATCTTCACAGAATTCTGTTGAGAGAAGCGCGTCATTTGGATGAGATAAGGTTATGAGAGTGGTCAAAAACGAAGCGTTTGAAATAGAACGGTAACTTTATGCAGGAAAAATAACAGGAGGGTTGCGTCTCGCCCGACAGCGAGACGCGACAATATCAGTAACTGGACTGCTGGGATTTTTCAGCCTGGATACGCTGGTAGATCTCTTCACGGTGGACAGATACTTCTTTAGGAGCGTTAACACCAATACGTACCTGGTTACCCTTTACCCCTAAAACTGTCACGGTGACCTCATCCCCAATCATGAGGGTCTCACCAACTCGACGAGTCAGAATCAGCATTCTTTGCTCCTTGAAAGATTAAAAGAGTCGGGTCTCTTGTATCCCGGCATTATCCATCATATAACGCCAAAAAGTAAGCGATGACAAACACGTAAAGTGTAAGCAGTCACGGCATCACATTCTGTTAAACGTAAGTTTAGCCGATATACACAAACTCAACCTGACTTTATCGTTATCGATAGCGCAGTGAGCAAGACGCCATAACGTTACCGCTATGGCGTCTGCTTGTGCTTTGTAGTTATTACAGTTTCGCGCTTACCCAGCTTTCAACGCTGGCTAATGCCGCGGGAAGTGCCGCCGCATCCGTACCACCGGCTTGCGCCATGTCCGGACGACCGCCACCTTTGCCACCCACCTGCTGGGCGACCATGCCAATCAGTTCCCCTGCTTTGACACGATCCGTCACATCCTTAGAGACGCCCGCAATCAGAGAAACCTTACCCTCTGCGACCGTTGCCAGCACGATAACCGTCGAACCAAGCTGGTTCTTCAGATCGTCGACCATGGTACGCAGCATCTTAGGCTCAACGCCCGCCAGATCGCTGACCAGCAGTTTGACGCCCTTAATGTCTACCGCTTTGCTGGAGAGGTTTGCGCTCTCCTGCGCCGCAGCCTGTTCTTTCAGCTGCTGGAGTTCTTTTTCCAGCTGACGGGTACGATCCAGCGTGACACGCACTTTTTCGCCCAGGTTCTGGCTATCGCCTTTCAGCAGCTGCGCGATCTCGTGTAGCTGGTCGCTCTGCGCATGCAGGCTGTCAATTGCGCCTTCCCCGGTCACCGCCTCAATACGACGCACGCCTGCCGCCGTCCCCGACTCGGAAACGATGCGGAACAAGCCGATGTCACCGGTGCGGGATGCGTGAGTACCGCCACACAGTTCGGTAGAGAAGTCGCCCATGCTCAGCACGCGAACGCGGTCGTCATATTTCTCGCCAAACAGCGCCATCGCACCTTTCTTCTTCGCTGCCTCGAGATCCATGATGTGGGTTTCGATTGGCAGGTTACGGCGGATCTGGGCATTCACCAGGTCTTCCACCGCACGAATTTCAGATGGCTTCATCGCTTCAAAATGCGAGAAGTCGAAACGCAGCACTTTGTCATTAACCAGAGAACCTTTCTGTGCAACGTGCGTACCCAGCACTTCGCGCAGGGCTGCATGCATCAGGTGGGTTGCCGAGTGGTTCAGACGAATGCGCGCGCGGCGAGCTTCGTCAACGTTGGCCTGAACGCCCTCGCCCACTTTCAGAGAACCGGAAACCAGTTTGCCCTGGTGACCAATCGCCTGACCGTATTTCTGGGTATCGCTTACGCTGAAGCTGAAGCCATTGCCTTTCAGTTCGCCTTTATCGCCAACCTGACCGCCCGATTCCGCATAGAACGGCGTTTTATCCAGGATAACAACCGCGTCCTGACCCGCGCTAATGCTGTCTACGGCTTTACCGTCAACAAACAGCGCGGTTACGTTGCTGGTCAGGGCCAGCTCTTCGTAGCCTTTAAATTCAGACGCGCTATCAACGCGGATCATCGCGTTGTAGTCTGCGCCAAAACCGCTGGATTCACGCGCACGACGACGCTGCTCTTCCATTGCGGCTTCAAAGCCTGCTTCGTCAACTTTGATGTTGCGCTCGCGGCAAACGTCCGCCGTCAGGTCAACCGGGAAGCCGTAGGTGTCGTACAGGCGGAAAGCGGTTTCGCCATCCAGCGTGTCGCCCTTGAGTTTCGCCAGCTCGTCGTCCAGCAGCGCCAGACCGCGCTCCAGCGTACGGGCAAACTGCTCTTCTTCGGTTTTCAGAACCTGTTCAACCTGCGCCTGCTGGCGTTTCAGCTCGTCGCCGGCAGAGCCCATCACGCCAATCAGTGGCCCAACGAGTTTATAGAAGAAGGTGTCCTTCGCGCCCAGCATGTTGCCATGGCGGATCGCACGACGAATGATACGACGCAGCACATAGCCACGGTTTTCATTTGACGGGATAACGCCGTCAGCAATCAGGAACGCACAGGAACGAATATGGTCTGCGATAACGCGCAGTGATTTGTTGCTCAGATCGGTTGCGCCCGTTACCTCAGCAACGGCTTTGATCAGGGTGCTGAACAGGTCAATCTCATAGTTGGAGTTAACGTGTTGCAGAACGGCCGCGATACGCTCAAGGCCCATACCGGTATCTACGGACGGTTTTGGCAGCGGCTCCATGGTGCCGTCGGCCTGACGGTTGAACTGCATGAAGACGATGTTCCAGATCTCAATATAGCGATCGCCATCTTCTTCCGCGCTTCCCGGAGGGCCGCCCCAGATGTGGTCGCCATGATCGTAGAAGATCTCGGTGCACGGACCGCAAGGGCCGGTGTCGCCCATCTGCCAGAAGTTATCAGACGCGTAAGGCGCGCCTTTGTTGTCACCGATACGGATGATACGTTCGCGAGGGATACCCACTTCTTTTTCCCAGATGTCGAACGCTTCGTCATCGGTCTCATACACGGTCACCCACAGACGCTCTTTCGGCAGATTGAACCAGTTTTCACCGGTCAGCAGTTCCCACGCGTATTGAATGGCGTCGTGTTTGAAGTAGTCGCCGAAGCTGAAGTTACCCAGCATTTCGAAGAAGGTGTGGTGGCGCGCGGTGTAACCGACGTTTTCCAGATCGTTGTGTTTACCGCCCGCACGCACGCAACGCTGTGAGGTTGTGGCGCGGGAATAATTACGCTTGTCGAGACCAAGGAACACATCCTTGAACTGGTTCATCCCGGCGTTGGTAAACAGCAGAGTCGGGTCATTGTTCGGTACCAGGGAGCTGCTGGCAACAACCTGGTGTCCCTTACTATGGAAAAAATCGAGAAACGCCTGACGGATCTCAGCGGTGCTCTTGCTCATAATTATCCTGAAATCAAGCTAACGAAATGTCGCAGCAGATCTGTATCTGTAAACAGTTGGACGGACCAGCTACTGGAAAAAGTGGGAATAAGATAAGTTTTCTTTAGTGGGAAGTAAAATCCCGCATGCGTTCAATCGGTAAAATTACGCCAGATATCCTGAATATCTTCCATCAGGAAGCCGCGGTAGAGCAAAAAGCGCTGGATTTTAACTTTTTCTGAAAATTCACGCGGCAGCGGCTCACCGTACTTTCGTACCGCCTGCTCACGCGCCAGTTCGCACCAGTCAATTTCACTTTCGCGCATGGCTTTTTCAATCGATTCACGGGCAACGCCTTTCTGGTTCAGCTCCTGGCGGATACGCGCTGGCCCATAGCCTTTACGACCACGACTGGCAAGAAAGCGAGCGGCAAAACGGCCGTCATCCAGATAGTGATGCTCGTAGCACCAGGCAACCACGCGGTCATAATCTTCCGCGGTGGCATCAATGTCTTCCGGACCGTTTTTGCTCATGACGGGCGCTGACAGTTTCCGCCGCAGCTCCTGTTCGCTATGGTCACGCACGGCAAGAATACGCACGGCCCGATCCAGCAAGCGTGAGTAGGCTGGTCGGCGTGATGTCGGTTCACTCATAAAAAACCTGTCGATACAGAAATGCAAAAAGGGCCGCATCAGCAGCCCTTCATTTTTATCCGAGAGGATTAAAAGTCTTCGTTGGTTTCTTCAGCATCCGCGCCGTCGACCACGAAATCAGGTTTAGAGTCCTGGTTGTTCAGCAGGAGTTCACGCACCTTCTTCTCAATCTCTTTCGCCGCCGCCGGGTTCTCTTTCAGCCAGGAGATAGCATTCGCTTTACCCTGACCAATCTTGTCACCGTTGTAGCTGTACCATGCGCCCGCTTTTTCAATCAGCTTCTCTTTCACGCCCAGGTCAACCAGCTCGCCGAGGAAGTTGATACCTTCGCCGTAGAGGATCTGGAACTCAGCCTGTTTGAACGGTGCTGCGATTTTGTTCTTCACAACCTTCACGCGGGTTTCGCTACCGACTACGTTATCCCCCTCTTTCACCGCGCCGATACGGCGGATATCCAGACGGACAGAAGCGTAGAATTTCAGAGCGTTACCGCCGGTGGTAGTTTCCGGGTTACCGAACATTACACCAATTTTCATACGGATCTGGTTGATGAAGATCAGCAGCGTATTGGACTGCTTCAGGTTACCCGCCAGCTTACGCATCGCCTGGCTCATCATACGTGCCGCGAGGCCCATGTGAGAGTCACCGATTTCACCTTCAATTTCCGCTTTTGGCGTCAGCGCCGCAACGGAGTCGACGATGATCACATCAACCGCACCTGAGCGCGCCAGCGCGTCACAAATTTCCAGTGCCTGCTCGCCGGTGTCCGGCTGGGAGCACAGCAGGTTGTCGATATCAACGCCCAGTTTACGGGCATAGACCGGGTCCAGCGCGTGCTCGGCATCGATAAACGCACAGGTTTTACCTTCGCGCTGTGCCGCCGCAACAACCTGCAACGTCAGGGTGGTTTTACCCGAGGATTCCGGACCGTAGATTTCTACGATACGGCCCATCGGCAAACCGCCAGCGCCCAGTGCGATATCAAGAGAAAGCGAACCAGTGGAGATAGTTTCCACATCCATGGAACGGTCTTCACCCAGGCGCATGATGGAGCCTTTACCGAATTGCTTTTCGATCTGGCCCAGTGCTGCCGCCAACGCTTTCTGTTTGTTTTCGTCGATAGCCATTATTACTCCTGTCATGCCGGGAGAAGCAACTGCGCTTCACCATGGACTTCTGTTCTGTTGAGGCAATTATACTGTATAGTCATACAGTATCAAGTGTTTTGTAGAAATTGTTGCCAGAGCGTTTTTAACGCGTATTCCGTTGCCTGACGACGCACGCTTTCGCGATCGCCGCTGAAGCATTCCCGGCGGGTGATCCCTTCACCTTTTGAGGTGGCAAAGCCAAACCAGACGGTGCCGACAGGCTTCACGTCGCTGCCGCCGTCCGGCCCCGCGATACCGCTGATGGAGATAGCGTAATCTGCGCGCGCCTCTTTCAGCGCGCCAATCGCCATCTCGATCACCACCGGTTCGCTGACCGCGCCATGCTGCTCAAGCGTAGCTTCACGCACGCCAATCATCTGCGCTTTAGCCTCGTTACTGTAGGTCACAAAGCCGCGTTCAAACCAGGCGGAACTGCCAGCAATATCGGTAATTGCTTTCGCCACCCAGCCGCCGGTGCAGGATTCTGCGGTCGTGAGAGTCGCGCCGCGCTGTTTCAGCGCCAGCCCCACCACTTCGCTTAGCTGCATCAATTCATGGTCAGTCATTCTCGCTCCAGGCCTTAGAAAAACATGCAGCACAAGATAGCACTTTCTCATCAAATATGGGGATGCGCGTCGGGTTTTACGAGGGGGCTTCAGAAAAAAGCCGATGCGGGCGCACCGGCCAGAGAGACGCTTATTTCATGCTGTTAGCGAGGGTGTCCACATTGTGGCGAAACGCCTTGACGTAGGTGTCCGCCACGCCGCCCTTCGCGGACAGCGCTTCCGGGTAAAGTTCACCGCCCGGCTGGGCGCCCGTGGCGGTCGCAATCTGCTTCACCAGACGCGGGTCAAGCTGGTTTTCCATGAACCAGGTTTTCACGCCGTCAGCTTTAATCTGGTTGATGATCTCCGCTACCTGCGCCGCGCTGGCTTCACTCTCAGACGACAGCCCCTGCGGCGCCATAAACGTCACGCCGTAGGCGCGGCTGAAATAGCCGAAGGCGTCGTGGCTGGTCAGCACTTTGCGCTTCGCCTGTGGGATGTCGCTGAAACGCTTTTTAGCCCAACCGTCCAGCTGAGAGAGCTGCGCAATATAGGGTTTACCGGTAGCTTCAAGCGCCGCCGTATCTTCAGGATCGGCCTTCACCAGCCCTGAGAGAATATTTTGCGCATACAGCGCGCCGTTCGCCGCGCTGTTCCACGCGTGCGGATCGGTCACGGTTTTACCGCCCTCTTCCAGCGTGTGCGTTTTCACGCCGTCCGAGGCAACCACCAGCTGGCCTTTGAATCCAGAAGCTTTTACCAGACGGTCGAGCCAACCCTCCAGCCCCAGCCCATTGACCACCACCACGTCAGCTTTACTCAGCGCCGCGCTGTCTTTGGGCGAGGGTTCGAAAGTATGGGGATCACCGTCCGGCCCCACCAGCGTCGTCACCTTCACACGATCGCCGCCAACCTGCTGCGTGATGTCTCCCAGGATGGAAAAGCTGGTCACCACATTAAGCGTTTTCGCCATTACGCCGTGCGTCATCATGCCGAGCGCGAGCGCCACGGCTAACCCTGTACGTTTCATCGTTTCCCCTTGCGTTAAAAAAGCGCCCGCAGGCTATCCGCCAGCCTGCTGCGCGTGCCAAATAAAACTGAAATAAAGAACAATGCGCTGGCGGTCAGCACAATGGAGGGCCCGGCGGGCAGACTCACTGCCCAGGAAAGACTTAAGCCCAGCCACGCGCAAAAAATACCGCTGATACCCGCCATCAAAAGTAACCCTGGCAGTGTGCGCACCCAGCAGCGTGCCGCCACGGCGGGTAACATCATCAGCCCGACGGCCATCAACGTGCCGAGTACCTGAAAACCGGCCACCAGGTTGAGAACCAGCAGCGCCAGAAACAGACCGTGTAACATCCCGGGCAGCCAGCGCGCGTTCACCTGCAACCACGCAGTGTCGAACGCTTCGCTGACCAGCCCACGATAAAAAATCGCCAGCGTGAGGAGCGTGAACATGCAAACGCCCGTCACGAACAGGGCTGACGCGCTATCCACGGCGAGAATGGAGCCAAACAGAAGATGAAGCAGATCGACATTTGAACCGCGCAGCGACACCAGCGTGACGCCCAGCGCCAGGGAACCCAGGTAAAACCCCGCGAAGCTGGCATCCTCTTTAAGAGGTGTACGGCGGCTGACCAGCCCGGCCACCAGCGCAACGGCGATACCGGCAATAAACCCGCCGACAGTCATTGCCAGCAGCGACATTCCGCTGAGCAGATAGCCCACCGCGACACCCGGCAAAATGGCGTGAGAAAGGGCGTCCCCCATCAGGCTCATCCGACGCAGCTGAAGGAATACACCCAGCGCAGTGGTACTGACGGAGAGCGCCAGGCAAACCACCAGCGCGCGCCGCATAAAGCCGTACTCAATAAACGGCTGGAAGAAGAGATGCCAGATCATGCCACCCTCACCCGCTCGGTTTTCCAGTGCGGCGTATCAGCGTCCAGCCGCAACGTTTGTGGGAAGTGGCGCGAGACGCGTTCGCTGTCGTGCAGTACCGCCAGCAGGGTCTGCCCCTGCATATACATCTCCAGCATCAGATCCATCAGCACGTTGCAGGTCGCTTCATCGACGCCAGTGAAGGGTTCGTCCAGCATCACCAGCGGTGCCTGCTGCACTAAAACGCGGGCAAACAGCATGCGCTGGAATTGCCCGCCGGAAAGTTCATCAATAGTGGAGAACGCCATGGACTCCAGCCCCACGCGCTCCAGCGCGCCGGCAATGCGCATGCGGGCATCCCGACGAAAACCGGCAAACAGAGAGATTGCTGGCCAGCAGCCCATGCTCACCACGTCCTGCACGGTCAGAGGAAATTGCGCCTCCAGCGCGTGACGCTGCGCCAGCCAGCCCACCACCGGACGTCTCCCCTGCCAGCGAAACGTACCGCTGACGGGCGGAAGAAAGCCGGCGAGCGTTTTCAGCAGCGTGGATTTGCCGCAGCCGTTGGCCCCGACGATGGCGGTCATGCTCCCGCGTTCAATCACGCCGGACAGCGCGCGCGTAACGGGCTGGCGATCGTAACCCGCCACCAGGTCGTTCATCACGATCATGGCAACGCCACCGCCCAGCGCACGGCCAGGCCGAGAAACAGAATGAGCACCAGCGCCAGCAGCAGCCGAAGCGAGGATGAGAGAGAAAACAGGGACATGGATATCTCAATTAAATAATGTTATAACATAACAATAATGAAAGGCGATTGAGATGTAAACGGCGGGAGTAAACTGGGAGTGTGGCGAAATGTTTCTGCGGGAAACAGGTGCGGGCGGGTGCCCTCACCCCAGCCCTCTCCCACAGGGAGAGGGAGGCATAAGGGGACTTACTGGCTAAACGGTGACGCTGCTGGCACACGCGCCTGAGACACCGCCAGCCCCAGCTGCCACACCGCCATCGCATAGTGCGTGCTGTGGTTGTAGCGGGTAATGGTGTAGAAGTTCGGCAGCCCGAACCAGTACTGATAACCGGTTCCGACATCCAGGCGCAGCAGGCTCACCTGGTCAACATTGCCCAGCGGCTGAGACGGCGTTAAGCCTGCCGCTGCCAGCTGCGCCACGCTGTATTTGGTTTTAAATCCGTTTTCCAGACCAAACGCTTCGCCGTTCGCCTGTACCGCCACCTGGCCGCCCGGCGTCCAGCCATGCGCTTTGAAGTAGTTGGCCACGCTGCCAATAGCGTCTTCGGGATCCCACAGGTTGATGTGACCATCCCCGTTAAAATCTACCGCGTACTGCTTATAGGAGGACGGCATAAACTGGCCGTAGCCCATCGCACCGGCGAACGACCCTTTCAGATCTAACGGATCGTCCTGTTCGTCTCGCGCCATCAGCAGGAAGGTTTCCAGCTCGGAAGAGAAATACTCCGCGCGACGCGGGTAGTTGAAGGAGAGCGTCGCCAGCGCATCGAGGATGCGGGTTTTACCCATAATGCGTCCCCAGCGGGTCTCAACCCCAATAATACCGACGATGATCTCCGGCGGCACGCCATAGACCTGCCACGCGCGGTTCAGGGCGTCTTCATACTGATTCCAGAACACCACGCCATTTTGCACGTTGTCCGGGGTAATAAACTGTTTGCGATAACGCAGCCACGCCCCGTTTGGCCCGGTCGGCACCTGGGCCGTCGGCGCCTGCCTGTCCATCAGGCGCAGCACGTAGTCCAGACGCTTCGCCTGAGACAAAATGGCATGCAGCTGCTGGCGATCAAAACCGTGCTTGCTCACCATTTTATCGATGAACTGTTCGGCCGCAGGGTTATTCGCGAAGTCGCCTCCCATCTGCATCATATTGTGCTGCGGCTCCAGCAGGAATCCTCCGGAAGGCGCGCCCGCCGTTGGCTGAACGGCTTCGGTCTTGGGTTTGCTACTACAGGCGGACAGGAGAATAAGCGCAGGCAACAGCGCTGCATAACGACGCTTGAACATGTGGCATCCATTTAACGAGTTCGGTAAGAACCCAGTATGGTAAAGCATCCCCAACTCCTCAAGGAAGCGGTACGCACCTCCCCAACGCAAATCCGTGCCTTTTTCCACCAAAAATTATTCACCTCACCAATAAACTTTCAAAATAATACATTTTTCTTTCATTATGAGATCTAACTAACACTTTAAAACCTTTCAAAGTGATTATTATTAGCCGCAGATAGACAAAAACAAACGCCCTACAGGAGAGAAGAATGATAGAAACCATCACCCATGGCGCCGAGTGGTTCATCGGGCTGTTTCAGAAAGGCGGAGAAGTGTTCACTGGCATGGTGACCGGGATCCTGCCCCTGCTGATCAGCCTGCTGGTGATCATGAACGCGCTGATTAACTTTATCGGCCAGCAGCGCATCGAGCGCTTCGCCCAGCGCTGCGCCGGAAACCCGCTGTCCCGCTACCTGATACTGCCCTTTATCGGCACCTTCGTGTTCTGCAACCCGATGACCTTAAGCCTCGGCCGCTTTATGCCAGAGAAGTACAAGCCGAGCTATTACGCCGCCGCCTCCTACAGCTGCCATTCCATGAACGGCCTGTTCCCGCACATCAACCCCGGCGAACTGTTTGTCTATCTCGGGATCGCCAGCGGCCTGACCACGCTTGGCCTGCCGCTCGGCCCGCTGGCGGTGAGCTACCTGCTGGTCGGTCTGGTGACCAACTTCTTCCGCGGCTGGGTGACTGACCTCACCACCGCCATTTTCGAGAAAAAAATGGGCATCCAGCTTGAACAGAAAGTCCATCTTTCAGGAGCCACAGCATGAACCGGATCCGCATTGAGAAAGGCACGGGCGGCTGGGGCGGCCCGCTGGAGTTCGACGCCACCGAAGGCAAAAAGATTGTGTACATCACCGCGGGCACGCGCCCGGCGATCGTCGACAAGTTGCGCGATCTGACCGGCTGGGAAGCGGTCGACGGCTTCAAGGAAGGCGAACCGCCGGAAGCGGAAATCGGCGTGGCGGTGATCGACTGCGGCGGCACGCTGCGCTGCGGCATCTATCCGAAGCGCCGCATTCCGACGGTAAATATTCACTCCACCGGGAAATCCGGCCCGCTGGCGCAGTACATCGTTGAAGATATTTATGTGTCAGGCGTGAAGGAAGACAACATCACGCTGGTGAATGGCACATCTGCGCCGCAAAAAGCGGCCCCGCGCGAGTACGACACCAGCAAAAAAATCACCGAGCAGAGCGATGGCCTGCTGGCGAAGGTCGGGATGGGGATGGGGTCCGCCGTGGCGGTGCTGTTCCAGTCGGGGCGCGACACCATCGACACGGTGCTGAAGACCATTCTGCCGTTTATGGCATTCGTCTCGGCGCTGATCGGCATCATCATGGCCTCAGGCCTGGGCGACTGGATTGCCCACGGCCTCGCCCCGCTTGCCAGCCACCCGCTCGGGCT
>NZ_QFRV01000086.1:0-15379 GCF_004136805.1 Enterobacter cloacae complex sp. GF14B | reverse complement strand
GACGGCGTTCTCCGCCTCCAGCTGGCAGAGCAGCGAAAGCTGCCAGGAACTGGGCGGCGGCGATCCCGGCCAGTTCTCTGAAGACTGCCTGTACCTTAACGTCTGGTCGCCAGTGGCACGCGCCGATCCGCTTCCGGTGATGGTCTGGCTGCACGGCGGAGGATTTACCCTCGGCGCTGGCGGGCTGCCTCCGTATAACGGCAGGGCGCTGGCGAAGCGTGGCACGGTGGTGGTGACGATCAATTACCGTCTCGGCCACCTCGGCTTTTTTGCTCATCCGGCGCTGGAGGGGGAGGAAGAGCGCGTGGTGCATAACTTCGCACTGCTCGATCAGATCCAGGCCCTGGAATGGGTGCGCGATAACATTGCCGCGTTCGGCGGCGATCCTGAGAACATCACCGTATTTGGCGAGTCGGCCGGTGCGCGCAGCGTGCTGTCGCTGATGGCTTCCCCGCTTGCAGGAGGACTGTTCCATAAAGCCATTGTGCAAAGCGGGTACACGCTGCCCGACACCCCGCGCGAGCAGGCCATGCATAAAGGCGAAGCGATTGCCGCCCATTTCGGCCTGCACAATGCTACCGCGGAACAGCTTCGCGCGATCCCGCCTGAGGCGTTCTGGCCGCTGACCTCGCCGTTGAATATCGCCCCTGCGCCCATCGTGGGGGATTGCGTTTTGCCTGAGGCCATGCTCGACGTTTTCTTCGCGGCCCGCCAGCATCCTGTACCGGTGATGATTGGGTCGAACAGCGACGAAGCCAGCGTGATGTCGGTATTCGGGGTCACGCTGGCCGGGCAGATCCAGAAGCTCCGCCGTGAGCGGCGCTTTGGCCTGGGGCTGATAAAGCTGCTTTATCCTGGCGTGAAGGGCGATGAGGAACTTGGCAGGCAGGTATGCCGCGACATGGCCTTTACCACCATGGGATACGTGGTAATGCAGGCCCAGCAACGGGCGGGCGGCATGTGCTGGCGATACTGGTTTGATTATGTGGCCGAAGCGGAGCACGCGACGTACATCAACGGCGCCTGGCACGGCAACGAAGTGCCCTACGTCTTCGATACCCTTGGACAGGTGGAACCTTCGCGGCAGTATGTGAATGAACGCGATCTGGCCTTTGCCGCTCAGGTGGCGGACTACTGGGTGAGCTTCGCCCGGGATGCGGGGGCACGCGATAGCCTGGCAGGGCCCACGCGCTGGCCCGCCTGCCGGAAAGGGCGGGACGTGCTGTTACGTATTGGTGTGAATAAACATGCAGGTTTTCGGCTTGAAAACCGCTTCATGCGTGCCCGTATGAGCCTCTTCAAACGGGTGATGAAACACCACGTCAGCCTCGACTGAGCAGACAGGCGCGAAACGCATCCAGCCCGTTTTCAGGGCCGGGTGCGTCGCGTAATACCAGCCGGTAGCTCGCCCCCGTTTTTATGCTTGTGTCAAACGGGCGCATCAGCCGTCCGGCGCGCACGTCCTCCTCCACCAGCGTTTCATCCGCGATGGCGATGCCCAGCCCCTGAATGGCGGCGGTAATGGCGAGATCCATGGTTTCGAAGTGTTGATTTTTGAGCATAGCTGGCGGCGGACCCGGCTGTTTCGCCAGCCACAGCGACCAGTCCGTTTTGTCCCGCGTGGGGTGAAGGAAGGTGAGTGCTTCCAGCGCAGAGCCAGCCCGTAGCGGGCTCATCACCGGGGTTAAGGCCTCTTCGAACAGCAGATCGCCGGCGCTCATGTGCGTCCCAAACACAATCGCCGCGTCACAGGATTCGGTTTTGAAATTGACGTTGTGATCGGTGGTGGTGGTCAGCGCAATCTGGAGTTCCGGCTGTTCGCGCTCCACCTGTAGCAGACGCGGCACCAGCCAGCGCATCGCGCAGGTAGGCGCTTTCAGACGGATTACGGTCTGGTGCGTTCGCGCCTGTTCAGCAACGTTCAGCAGGTGCTCAAAGGCAGATTGCAGCTCCGGCAGCAGGGCGCTTCCCTGTGAGGAGAGACGCAGGCCGCGGGCATGGCGCTCGAACAGCGGGAAGCCGAACCAGCTTTCCAGCGAGGCGATTTTACGGCTTACCGCCCCCTGCGTCAGACAAAGCTCCTTCGCGGCATGGGTAAGATTCAGGTGACGCGCGGTCACGATGAACGTCTCTACGGCATTAAGTGGAAATGAACGACGCGACATATCTCACCTTAGCTATGCATTTTTGTCATGGCTATTATGACAACAATTCGATTGTCCCGGCAATGAAGTTGTTGTTTGAATAGTTATGCATTCACCACGAGAAGGGACAGAGGATGACTTTGAAAACGCCGGTGCAGACACGATCCAAATTGCCCGATGTGGGAACCACCATTTTTACCGTTATCGGCCAGCTTTCAGCCCGGCATAACGCCATCAACCTTTCTCAGGGTGCGCCGAATTTTTCCTGCGACCCAAAACTTATCTCCGGCGTGACCCGCGCCATGGAGGCAGGGTATAACCAGTACGCCTCCATGACCGGTCTGCAACCGCTCAGAGAGCGCATCGCGGACAAAATTGCCACGCTCTATGGCACACACTATGACCCGGCGAGTGAGGTGCTGGTGACCGCCAGCGCCAGCGAAGGGCTTTACTCAGCCATCAGCGGGCTGGTTCATCCTGGAGACGAGGTGATCTATTTCGAGCCCTCCTTTGACAGCTATGCGCCGATTGTCCGTCTGCAAGGAGCGACGCCGATTGCCATTAAACTGACGGTACCGTATTTTGCCGTGAACTGGGATGAAGTACGGGCGGCTATAACTCCACGCACGCGGATGATCATCGTCAATACGCCGCACAACCCGAGCGGACAGGTGTTTTCAGCCGCCGATCTGCACCAGCTGGCAGCGCTGACGCGCCACACCGACATCATCATTTTGTCTGACGAAGTGTACGAGCACGTCGTTTTTGATGGCGAACCGCACCACGGAATGGCGACGCACCCGCAGCTGGCTGAGCGCAGCGTGATTATTTCTTCTTTCGGAAAAACCTATCACGTCACCGGCTGGCGCGTGGGTTATTGTGTGGCACCCGCGGAACTGATGGATGAGATATGTAAAGTCCATCAATTTTTAATGTTCTCGGCCGATACGCCGATGCAGTACGCGTTTGCCGAACACATGACCGATCCGCAAACCTGGCTGTCGCTGGCGGCGTTTTATCAGCGCAAGCGCGATCTGCTGCAAAGTTTGCTCGCCGACTCACCGTTCAGGCTGCTACCAAGTGCCGGTTCGTTCTTCCTGCTGGCGGATTACAGCGGCTTTAGCGACGAGCGCGACAGCGAGATGGTGAAAAGGCTGATTGTCGAGTACGGGGTTGCCACCATTCCGCTGTCGGCGTTTTATGCCGATGGCACGGACAATAAGTTAATCCGTCTCTCTTTTGCGAAAGATGAGGCGACGTTACGGGCAGGTGCCCAGGCCCTTTGTCGGGTTACACCACGTTAAGGAATTTGAGATGAAATTACGCGCGTTAGTTGTCGGCATGGGACTGTTGTGTTCATTCTCGTCGTTTGCCGCCACCGAGTTGCGATACGGGCTGGAAGCGGAATATCCACCGTTTGAAAGCCGCAATGCGTCAGGGGAGCTGGAAGGGTTTGACGTAGAGCTGGGAAATGCCATCTGTAAAGCCGCCGCGCTGAAGTGCAGCTGGGTTGAAACCTCGTTTGATGCGCTGATCCCCGGTCTGGTGGCGAAAAAGTTCGACGCCATAAACTCGGCGATGAACATCACCGAGCAGCGTCGCAAAAGCATTGATTTCACCCAGCCCATCTATCGCATTCCCTCCCAGCTGGTGGGCAAAGCCGGTTCTGCGGTAGAGGCTACCCCCGAAGGGCTGAAGGGCAAAACCATCGGCGTTCTCCAGGGTTCAATTCAGGAAACTTACGCCAAAGAGCACTGGGAAAAGCACGGTGTCACCGTGGTGTCTTATAAAGATCAGAATATGGCCTGGGGAGATCTGCTGAATGGCCGCATTGATGCCTCGCTGGTCATGTCAGCGGCCGGGCAGGCAGGTTTCCTCAGTAAGCCGCAGGGTAAAGGGTTTGGCTTTATCGGCAAACCGGTGTCGGACGACACCATCCTCGGCAGTGGGATCGGCTTTGGGCTGCGTAAAGGGGATGAGGCCACCAAAAAGCAGCTTGATGCCGCAATTGATAAAGTACGTGCCGACGGCACGATCGCTAAACTGGCTGATAAGTACTTCCCGGGTATCGATGTCAGCGTAAAATAACCGCCTCGTTGGTCCCGGCTGTCGATGTCCAGCCGGGGCATTTTTATACATAACTTTACCCCTTTTTCAGGCCGTTCTGGTCGACAGAAAATATTTCTCGGTTTGTTCAGATAATCACCCGCCAACAATTGGATTCTTAACCGTTTTTGTTTAGGCTGTGCGTTCTTTCTTGCCGTCATTTCGCTGCGCGCGAAACTCATTCACACGACCATAAGGACGTTTTCTCAGGCATGAATCGCAGACGTTTTCTCAAAGGTTCCCTGGCAATGGCTGCCCTGAGCGGCACTTCTGGCCTTGCATCTCTGTTTTCCCAGGCGGCGTATGCTGCTGACTCCGACATTGCCGACGGTCAGAGCCGTCGCTTTGACTTCTCTGTTCTGCAATCCATGGCGCACGATCTGGCGAAAACCCCGTGGGGCGGTGCGCCGCGTCCGCTGCCGGAAACGCTGGCCACCATGACGCCGCAGGCGTACAACGCCATCCGTTACGATGAGAAGCAGTCGCTGTGGAATAACATTGAAGGCCGTCAGCTGGACGCCCAGTTCTTCCATATGGGGATGGGATTCCGCCGCCGCGTGCGCATGTTCTCGCTGGATCAAACCACCTCTCAGGCGCGTGAGATCCACTTCCGGCCTGAGCTGTTCAGCTATGGCGATACGGGCGTGGATACCAAACAGCTTGAAGGGCAGAGTGACCTCGGCTTCGCCGGATTCCGCGTCTTTAAAGCGCCGGAACTGGCGCGACGCGATATCGTTTCGTTCCTGGGCGCGAGCTACTTCCGCGCAGTGGATGATACCTACCAGTACGGCCTTTCCGCGCGCGGGCTGGCGGTGGATACCTTTACCGACACCCCGGAAGAGTTTCCGGATTTCACCTCCTTCTGGTTTGAAACCGTTAAGCCGGGTGATACCACCTTTACCGTCTATGCGCTGCTGGACAGCCCGAGCATTACCGGTGCCTATAAGTTTGTGATCCACTGTGAGAAGAGTCAGGTGATCATGGACGTCGAAAACCATCTCTATGCGCGCAAAGACATCAAGCAGCTCGGCATCGCACCAATGACCAGCATGTTCAGCTGCGGCAACAACGAACGCCGCATGTGCGACACCATACATCCGCAGATCCATGATTCAGACCGCCTGGCGATGTGGCGCGGTAACGGGGAGTGGATCTGCCGACCGCTGAACAACCCGCAAAAGCTGCAATTCAACGCCTACCTGGATAAAAACCCGAAAGGCTTTGGTTTGTTACAGCTTGACCGAGACTTCTCCCATTACCAGGACGTCATGGGCTGGTATAACAAGCGACCAAGCCTGTGGGTCGAGCCGCGCAACAACTGGGGGAAAGGATCCATCGCCCTGATGGAGATCCCGACAACCGGCGAGACGCTCGATAACGTGGTCTGCTTCTGGCAGCCGGAGAAACCGGTGCAGGCGGGTGATGAGCTGGACTTCAAATACCGTCTCTACTGGAGCGCGCAGCCGCCGGTGCGTTCCCCGCTGGCAAACGTCTACGCTACCCGTACCGGTATGGGCGGCTTCCCGGAGGGCTGGGCGCCGGGTGAAAATTACCCGAAAGTGTGGGCCCGTCGCTTTGCCATTGACTTCGTCGGGGGCGATCTGAAGGCCGCCGCACCGAAGGGCATTGAGCCGGTGATTACCCTGTCCAGCGGTGAAGCGAAGCAGGTGGAGATCCTCTATGTCGAACCGTTCGACGGGTATCGCATTCTGTTTGACTGGTATCCAACCTCTGACTCCACCGAGCCGGTGGATATGCGCCTGTTCCTGCGCTGTCAGGGCGATGCCATCAGCGAGACCTGGCTGTACCAGTACTTCCCGCCCGCGCCGGACAAACGTAACTACGTTGACGACCGGATCATGCGCTAGTCCTTATGGGTTTGTGCCGGGTGGCGGCTTCGCCTTACCCGGCCTGCTCTGGACGCATTTGTAGGCCGGGTAGGCGTTAGCGCCACCCGGCAATTAAGAGGCACTATGTCTTCAGAAATCATTCCCGTTAACCAGGAAATCGAGCTTCGCGCCGTCGAAGAGCGCTATACCACCGATCTGCATAACCTCGTAATCAAAAACAAAACCTGGCTGCAAACCGCCTTCGACTGGGCGCAGCATGTCGGCAGCGAAGAGGACACGCGCCGCAACGTGCAGAGCAATCAGATGTTGCACCAGCGCGGTTACGCCAAAATGTTCCTGATTTTTATGAAGGACGAGCTGGTGGGCGTGCTGTCCTTCAACGCGATCGAGCCTGCGAATAAAACCGGGTACATTGGCTACTGGCTTGACGAGGCGCATCAGGGGCAGGGTATTCTTTCTCAGGCGCTCCAGACGTTTATGCGCTATTACGTTGAGCGCGGCGAGATCCGCCGTTTTGTGATCAAGTGTCGCGTGGATAACCAGTGCAGTAACAGTGTGGCGCAGCGCAACGGTTTCACGCTGGAAGGTTGTTTGCGGGAAGCGGAGATGCTCAACGGGCGTTACGATGACGTGAACCTCTACGCCAGAATCTTCCCGCTATAGCGCCCCCAGCAGCGGCGTCCGGGTGATCCGCGTGTCGCCGTTGATCACTTTGGCTCCCCGGACGTGAATGCTTTCACCCTCCAGCGCCTCGATAACCGCATCGTCCGTTATTTCCACCTGATGCTCAATCAGGACATCGCCGCTGATACGCGCCCGCCCCTGAATAACCACTTTGTCATCAATCAGGATTGGCCCGCCGCGTAACCACGCCTCGCCGCCTATTAATACGTGGTGTTTAATGACGCAGTTGCCTTCAACGAGGGCGTTTTCCGCGACCTGTGAACTGTACCGCACGGTCGGGATGGCATCATCCTCCAGACCGGCCAGCAGACGGGCGTTGCCGTACACTTTGGCGCAGTCGCACACCCAGACGTTATTCAGCGCGTTGCCCTCAAGAATGGCGCGATCGAACACCTCGGCACGGTGCTCAACAAAGGCCCAGGTCACCATGGCATCGCCGTAGATTTGCGCCTGATGCACAATACGCGACTGGCTGACCGTGGCTCGGTCATAAATTTGCAGGATCTGCTGACGGTCGGGTGTCAGCCCTTTGGCTGCAATCACCAAACTATTATGCAGCACCCGCGCGTCACCCGCGATACGACATTCCCCGCGTACGGTGGAGTGCTGAATGGTGACGTTGTCACTTATTACCGCGCCGTGACTCACCTCAGCCGCGTCAAGCCAGCCGTTGCCGCCAACGTGTGCGCGGTGGCTTACGATGCAGGGTTGGGTGAGGCGGGCGTTAGCGGATATCCTGGCCCCGGCAAACACCACGCTGTTTTCATCGTAAACCCAGCAATCCCCGTCCTGGGC
Organism: Enterobacter cloacae complex sp. GF14B; assembly: GCF_004136805.1. Classification (NCBI taxonomy): domain Bacteria; kingdom Pseudomonadati; phylum Pseudomonadota; class Gammaproteobacteria; order Enterobacterales; family Enterobacteriaceae; genus Enterobacter; species Enterobacter cloacae complex sp. GF14B. The sequence goes on along the minus strand of NZ_QFRV01000086.1, from coordinate 7,800 downwards.
GAGCGCGTGTTCATCCTCAACCCAACCGCCTTTAGTCCCGCTGGTCACATCGTTAAAATCCTTCACGGCAATAATTTGTCTTAGAGGCGTTGTGCACGGTGTTGATCCGTCCTGCCAGCGCCAGAGACGCGTTTCATTGCTGAGCCGGTATTTTGTCATCGTGTTATCCCTGAAAAGCCTTTCAATAAACGTAGCAAAGTTTTGGTTTTTCGAAGTGCTGGCGTCCGCTCAGGAAACCCCTTAAAATGGCATTTAAAATACATTTTAAACTTTAAAAAAAATGCATAGCCTAAACCAACGCGTTCTTAACTTGCCCGCCGGGTATTTCGGTATGGTCCTCGGGACCATAGGTATGGGGTTCGCCTGGCGTTATGCCAGCACCATCTGGCCGGTGACGCGCTGGCCGGGCGAGATCCTGGTGGCGCTGGCGGTGGCGATCTGGTTCCTTCTGAGCGTGGCGTTTCTTACCCGTGCGGTACGGTTTCCACATAGCGTGCTGACCGAGATGCGGCATCCGGTAATGAGCAGTTTTGTCAGCCTGTTTCCTGCCACAACGCTGCTGGTGGCCATCGGCTTTGTGCCGTGGTATCGCCCGCTGGCGCTGGGGTTGTTTAGCGTGGGCGTGGTGATCCAGCTTGCGTATGCCGCCTGGCAAAGCGCCGGGCTGTGGCGCGGCAAGCATCCGGAAGAAGCCACGACGCCGGGACTGTATCTGCCGACGGTAGCGAACAATTTTATCAGCGCGATGGCCTGCGGTGCGCTAGGCTTCCACGACGCGGGGCTGGTGTTCCTTGGTGCCGGGGTCTTTTCCTGGCTGAGCCTGGAGCCGGTCATTTTGCAACGCCTGCGCAGCGCGGGCGAACTGCCCGCTGCCCTTCGTACCTCGCTCGGGATCCAGCTTGCGCCTGCCCTGGTGGCCTGTAGCGCCTGGTTTAGCGTCAACGGCGGCGAAGCGGACACCTTCGCCAAAATGCTTTTCGGCTATGGCCTGTTGCAACTCCTGTTTATGCTGCGTCTGATGCCGTGGTATCTGTCGCAGCCGTTCAACGCGTCGTTCTGGAGCTTCTCGTTCGGGGTGTCGGCGCTGGCGACCACCGGTTTACATCTTGGGCAGAGCAGTCCGTCAGGGTTCTTTCATGCCCTCGCTGTTCCCCTGTTTATTTTCACCAACGTCATCATCGCGATGCTGCTGGTCCGTACTTTTATCTTGCTGATGCAGGGCAAACTTCTGGTGCGCGCTGATAAGGCACTGCTTATGCAATCTGAGGAAAAATAATGACTGTCGATGAAAACTACTTTACTGAGAAATATGGGCTGACCCGCACGCACTCAGAGGTGCTGCTCAGCGCGGACATTGTTAAGCCGGGAAAAACGCTCGATCTCGGTTGCGGAAATGGCCGTAACAGCCTCTACCTCGCTGCCAATGGCCATAACGTGACGGCGTGGGATAAAAACCCGATGAGCATCGATAACATTGAGCGCATTAAGGCGGCGGAAGGGATCGCGAATCTGCAAACGGCGATTAAGGATCTGAACAACCTGACCTTTGACGGCGAATACGACTTTATTCTTTCCACCGTCGTGTTGATGTTCCTCGAAGCGAATACCATCCCTGGTCTTATCGCCAATATGCAGCGTTGCACCAGACCAGGCGGCTATAACCTGATCGTTGCCGCCATGGATACGGAGGATTATCCGTGCACCGTCGGCTTCCCGTTTGCCTTCAAACCCGGTGAACTGAGCAACTACTACGAAGGCTGGGAGCTGATCAAGTACAACGAAGAGGTAGGGGAACTCCACCGTACCGATGCCAACGGGAACCGTATCAAGCTGCGCTTCGCCACCATGCTCGCACGCAAGCCCGCTTAACGCGCGGCCAGCAGACAGAGTTGCAGGGCAGTGCGACAGGAGGCCTCGAACGACGACAGCGGTAAAAACTCAAACTTCGAGTGGAAGTTATGGGCGCCGGTGAAGAAGTTCGGGGTGAGCAAGCCTTTAGCTGACAGGGCCGCCCCGTCCGTGCCACCGCGCATGGGGATCGGTTTTGGGGTGATGCCGAGCGACTCCATCGCCTCGAACATCAGGTCGATCGCGCGGCGGTCTTCGCCAATCGCATTGCTGATATTGCTGTAGGTATCTTCAATGCGATACTCCACGTTTGCCGTGGGATGCTGCGCGGCTATTTGCGCCGCCACATCGGCAATTCGCTGCTTGCGGGCGGCAAAACCGTCTTTGTCAAAATCACGAATGTTGGCTTTCAGCACCGCTTCGTTTTGCCCGGCCTGGATGCCGTTAAACCAGATATAACCTTCGCGCCCCTCGGTGCATTCCGGGGTTTGCTGGCGATCGAAATGGCTGATGAAATCTGTTGCCATCAGCAGCGGATTGACCAGCACCCCTTTGGCGGACATCGGGTGCGCCGTGACGCCGGTAAAGCGAATTTCAGCCGCCGCCGCGTTAAAGTTCTCGTAAACAATTTCGCCCAGCTCGCAGCAGTCGATGGTCCAGGCAAAATCGACGTCGAAGCGCTTTAAATCCAGCGCTTTCGCGCCGCACAGGCCAATCTCTTCATCGGGCACAAACGCCACCACAATATCGCCATGGTTGTGCTCAGCGGTGAGGTTTTCCAGCACCGTCATGACCACGGTGACGGCCGCTTTATTATCTGCGCCTAATACGCTGGTTCCGTCGCTGAAAATAATCTCCTCATCATGATAAGCCAGAATTTCCGGGTGCTCTTTTACGCGCAGCCAAATATCTTTCTCTTTATTCAGACAGAGATCATCCCCCGTAAAGGTTAATATTTGTGGATGAATATCCGGGGATAAACCGACGTCGACGGTGTCGATATGGGTAATAAAACCAATACGCGGCGCGCCGGGAACATTACCTTTTTTCACGGCGGTAACGGTGGCGAACTCATCAATCACAATATCGTCTAACCCCAGCGTTTCCAGCTCCTTCGCCAGCTCCCGCGCCATGTCGTGCTGGCCCGGGGTGGAGGGCAGGGTTTTGACTTTCGGGTCGCTCTGGCTGGTGATGGCGAGATAGCGGAAAAAGCGTTGGGTTAATTGTCTGGAGAGTTCCGAGCCCATAGTGTTTCCTTCTGTATTTATTTTTCATGTGTTTGCGCCATCACTTTAATGTTATTTATGAAATGGCAAAAGAAGTAATTAGCCGTCGAATTAAAAAGACAGGAATAAATGATGAAAAGCACATTCACAATGATAACGCTGGCGCTTGCTGCACTGACGGTCAGTTCCACCGTCGCGGCAAAAACGCTGGTGTATTGCTCCGAAGGATCGCCGGAAAATTTCAATCCTCAGCTCTATACGTCGGGGACCAGCGTGGACGCCAGCGCCGTACCGGTTTATAACCGTCTGGTCGATTTCAAACCGGGCACTACCGAACTGGTGCCGAGCCTGGCGGAAAGCTGGGAGGTAAGCGAGGATGGCAAGGTCTACACCTTCCACCTGCGCAAAGGGGTGAAATTCCACAGTAATAAGCTGTTCACGCCGACGCGCGATTTCAACGCGGACGACGTGATTTTCTCGTTTATGCGCCAGAAGGATGTGAATCATCCTTACCATAACGTCTCCAACGGCAGTTATTCCAACTTCGAAAGTCTGGAGTTCGGCAGCCTGATTACCGCCATTGATAAAGTTGACGATCGCACCGTGCGCTTCACCCTGGCGCATCCGGAAGCGCCGTTTGTCGCTGACCTGGCGTGGTACTTTGCCTCCATTCTGTCGGCAGAGTACGCCGATGCCATGCTGAAAGCGGGCACGCCAGAAAAGGTCGATATGCAGCCGATTGGCACCGGGCCGTTTAAGCTGTCGCAATATCAGAAGGATTCCCGCATCCTCTTTACCGCTTTCCCTGACTACTGGCAGGGAAAATCGAAGCTGGATCGTCTGGTGTTCACCATCACGCCGGACGCCTCGGTACGTTTTGCCAAAGTCGATAAGAATGAGTGTCAGGTGATGCCGTTCCCGAACCCGGCGGACCTGCCGCGTATGAAGGCTAACAAAGACATCAACCTGATGAGCAAGGCCGGTCTGAATACCGGTTTCCTGGCGTTTAACACGCAAAAGCCGCCGCTGGATAACGTAAAAGTGCGCCAGGCGCTGGCGATGGCGATTAACAAACCGGCCATCATTGAGGCGGTCTTCCACGGCACCGGCACGGCGGCAAAAAACCTGCTGCCGCCTGGCGTCTGGAGTGCCGACAGCGAGCTGAAAGACTACGATTACGATCCAGAAAAAGCGAAAGCGCTGTTAAAGGAGGCGGGGTTTGCCAACGGCGTAAGCATCGATCTGTGGGCCATGCCCGTGCAGCGGCCGTATAACCCGAACGCGAAGCGTATGGCGGAGATGATCCAGGCGGACTGGGCGAAAGTTGGCGTGCAGACCAAAATCGTGACCTACGAATGGGGCGAATACCTGAAGCGCGTGAAGGGCGGGGAGCATCAGGCTGCGCTGATGGGCTGGACAACGGCGACGGGGGATCCAGATAACTTCTTCGGCCCGCTGTTTACCTGTACGTCCGCCAACGGCGGGTCGAATTCGGCGAAATGGTGTTATAAGCCGTTTGATAACCTGATTGCCGAAGCAAAATCGATAACCGATCGCGAAAAACGCGTGGCGCTGTACAAGCAGGCGCAGCAGATGATGCACGATCAAATGCCGGCGGTAATGATTGCTCATTCAACGATTTTTGAGCCAGTCCGTAAAGAGGTCACGGGCTATGAAATCGATCCCTTCGGCAAACACCTGTTCTGGCAAGTGGACCTGAAAGAGTAATTTTCACTGCCCGGTTTCGGTCGGGCAGTTTTTTCGCTATTTGTGCTGTCTTCGTCATTTTTTGCCACAACACATCGCCCCATTTTTTGTTATAACTTCAAGTGCATACTTGCAGATAACATGGAATACCATCATGCGTACTCACACTTTTTTTAAAGTTGCAGTGCTTTCTGGTCTGTTGGCCCTCTCAGGCTGTGCGTCCAAAGTCGCAGCCCCCGATCAATATTCAGGCTTTTTAAAAGATTACTCAGGCTTGCAGGAGATGAAATCTGCAACCGGGAAGCCAACCCTGCGTTGGGTTGATCCTTCTTATAATGAGGCGAATTATGACAGCATTATTTGGACGCCGATAACCTATTATCCGACGCCAAAACCGACCACTCAGCTTGGGCAAAAAACGCTTGATGAGCTGTTGAATTATACCAATACCAAACTGAAAACCGCGATTGGCCAGCGTAAGCCGATTGTGACGACGCCGGGCAAACATAGCCTGATCTTCCGCGGCGCCATCACGGGTGTGAGCTCAGACAAAGAAGGTTTGCAGTTCTATGAAGTGGTGCCTGTCGCGCTGCTGGTTGCGGGTACGCAAATGGCCACGGGCCATCGTACCATGGATACGCATCTGTTCTTCGAAGGTGAGTTAATCGACGCGGCTACGAACAAACCGGTGATTAAGGTTGTTCGTAAGGGGGAAGGGAAAGAGCTGGCGAACGAGAATACGCCAATGGGCTTCGGCACCCTGAAGCAGGTTGTGGATGACATGGCAACGGATGCCACTATGTTTGATGTTCATCAGACAGCAAATTAATAAAAAAAGGCCTGCATTTTCGCAGGCCGTTTTTTATGCCGTCCGCAGGCGGCGGAACCAGGTTTCCGGCTTCGTAAACATCACCATATTCCCCCCCAGTATCAACAACAGGCCGACGATCCCGTTGAGATGCCACACGTAACCCTCGTACACCGTTGAAATCGACAGCGCCACCAGCGGGAACAGCAGGGTGCTGTAGGCGGCTTTACCGGGACCAATGCGGCCTACCAGCGTAAAGTAGGCGCCGAAGGCAATCACCGAGCCAAACAGCGCAAGATAGAGCAGCGCCCCCATATAGCTCACCGTCCATTCCGGCATAAAGTTATCGCCTCTGAAGAGGGCGATAAGTCCCATCACGACGGTGCCATACAGCATCGCCCAGGCGTTGGTGGTCATGGTTTCCAGCCCGTTTCGCTGATGACGCATGCTGATCATATTCCCCAGCGAGAAGCCGTAGGTGCCGAGGGCGGAAAGCCCGATGCCCGTAAGCAACGACGCGCTCCAGCCGCTGGCGAGCAGATCGTTCCAGAACAGGGTAATGATCCCGATAAGCCCCAGCGCTGCCGCCGTCCAGAAGCGTGCGGGTGGACGCTGGCCGAAGAAGATAAAGCTGTTGATGGCGTTATACAGCACGGCCATCGAGAAAATCACCGACTCAAGGCCGGTATTGATATGGGCGGCGGCGGTGTAAAAGCACCAGAAGTTGAAACAGAAAACGCAGCAGCCCTGAAGCATGCAGTAGAGATGATCCCGCAGCGCCAGCCTGCGCAGGCGGCGAAGGGCGACCAGGACAATCATCATCGTGGCGCTGGCCACGGCGAAGCGCCAGAAAATGGAGACCGGCGCTGCAACCGGCCCCTGTTGCAAAAAAATGGCGATCCAGGTCGTGCCCCAGATAACAACAACCAGCCCATAGAGTAATGCGTTCATGGTTTCTCTCTTCTCATACCGCGAAAAACAACAGTGTGGCGAAAGAAGAGGGGCCCTGCTTTCATCGCCTTGCGCCGGACTTGCAAATTCTTGCGCTTTTTTCTCGCACAATGGCTGGTAACAGGCTGCAACACTTCTTAGACTGACAGTCTGATTAATCACCTGTTTACGGCCATGTCTCTCGTTTACGACACCTTTGAAACGTTACGCCAACAAAATGCGGTGCTGCGGGAAACCGTCGCGCTCAATACTGGCATTCAACTGGCGGCGTGGTACAACAAGCACGACACGATCACCGTGAAAAGCAACCATCACACCCTTAGCCTGTACGTGGCAGATGGCTATGAAAGCTATCAAAAAACGCCGGGTGGCTGGAAAAATGGCGGTGGGCCGGATCGTTTTTGTCTGATGCCGGAAGAGAGCGAATCCACGTGGGATATTCGTGACGACCTGTCGTTCGTGCACCTCTACTGCACCGATGAACACCTGCGGGACGTGGGGGAGAAAATCTGGGATAAACGACCGCTATCGCTGACGCTGGAGGAAAAAATATTCGGCAGCGATCCGAAAATCACCGCCCTTTATCGCCAGTTTTTGCTCGGCTGCGACTGGCAGCAAAACGCCAATCAGCTCACCCTGAGCACCGCGTCGACCTTATTGCTGACGCATTTAGTCCAGCACTATTCCAGCGTACAGTGGAAGCTGCCGGTAGTGACCGGCGGGTTATCGCCGTTTGTGCTGCGCAACGTGCTGGCCTTTATCGAGGAAAACCTGGCGCAACCCTTAACGCTGGCGGAACTGGCGGGCCAGGCCGCACTCAGTGAGTATCACTTTGCGCGGATGTTCCGCCAGTCGATGGGCCTGGCGCCGCATCAGTACGTCATGCAGCGCCGCATGGAGAAGGCCAAAGCGATGGTGCAGCACACGACCACGCCGCTCACCGACATCGCGCTGGCCTGCGGATTTAACTCCGCCAGCCATTTCAGTAACCGTTTTCGCAGCATGACCGGCATTACGCCGTCACAGCTACGCGCGGCGAAGGCGTGAGAAGACGGCGTAACAGATCCCTCCCAACACCAGCCCCCAGAAGGCGGAGCCAATCCCCAGGAGCGTGACGCCGCTGGCGGTCATCAGGAAGGTGACGATCGCCGCGTCGCGCTCTGCTTCATGATTCAGTGCCTGATACAAACTCCCGCTGATAGTGCCGAGCAGGGCCAGCCCGGCCAGCGCCTGGATGCCGCTCAGCGGCAGGGCGGCCAT
>NZ_QFRV01000085.1:0-16168 GCF_004136805.1 Enterobacter cloacae complex sp. GF14B | reverse complement strand
GTGTTAGGCCTGCCGCCAGCGTTCAATCTGAGCCATGATCAAACTCTTCAATTTAAAAGTTTGATGCTCAATGAATTAAACTTCGTAATGAATTACGTGTTCACTCGTTGAGACTTGGTATTCATTTTTCGTCCGAGGACGTTAAGAATCCATGTCACTTTGAGTGCCCACACAGATTGTCTGATAAATTGTTAAAGAGCAGTGCAACGCGGCTTTCGCTCACCGTTGCGAGGTGGCGTATATTACGCTTTCCTCTTTCAGAGTCAACCCTGATTTTCAGGATTTTTTCTCTTCAACCGACCGGGTTGTTTGTGAAGTGATTCACATCCGCCGTGTCGATGGAGGCGCATTATAGGGAGTTCCCGAGCGACCGCAACAGAAAAGTTGCAAAAAAATGACTGATTGCTGTATTCCCCAGCAAAACCCCGCCTTATACCTTTTTACGCACAGACTTATCCACAATCCATTGACGATCCCGGTGTGATCCAGCGATTTGAACACTATACTAGCGGCAAATATTTCTCTCGCGGGTCAACCTCATGACGACACAACGACTTCAACGTGACTGGCGTCTCCCAACTGCCGGGCTCGCCGTGCTGGTGTTACTTATGGCAGGTTTTGCACTGCATGAGCACTGGAATGCTTTTATTCAGTGGTGCCTCGCCACCCAGATCACCCTGCACCGTTATCTGGTGATGTATTTGCTGCAACTTAATAATCATCAGTACAGCGGTGGGCTGTGGTTGTTAACCGGTGCGTTTCTTTATGGTGTACTCCATGCCGTTGGACCGGGACACGGCAAATTCATCGTCACCACGTATCTCACCACCAATAAAGAGAGCCAGCTCGCGGCGCGCGTCGTACCGTTTATCGGTAGCCTGATGCAGGGCGTCAGCGCAATCGCCTTTGTCTTTATCCTGGCGGTTGGATTGAACCTCGCGTCAGGGGATATCAGCACCAGCCGTTGGTACGTCGAGAAAATCAGCGCCCTACTGATTGCCGCCTTCGGTGCATTTATCATTTATCAGGCGCTCAGCAGCCTGCGTCCGCGCAAAATGGCGATTAGCGCCATCAAGCCGCTTCACCAGCATAATGAACATTGTGGCTGCGGCCATCACGGCGTAGGGGTGGATCTGGCTAAAAGCGACTGGAAAACCCGTCTGGGCGTGGTGCTGGCCATAGGCGCACGCCCGTGCAGCGGGGCAATTATGATCCTGATGTTCTCGAATGCGCTCGGCATTATTAGCTGGGGGATTGCTGCTGTGATGACAATGTCGCTGGGCACGGCGCTGTCGATTATGGGGCTGTCGCTGGCAGTACGTTACGCACGTGAACGCACAGTAGCCTGGTTTGGTGGCGGCACGTCCCTGAACTGGATAATGCCGATGGTCAAAATTGCCGGAGGGGTTGTTCTGATACTGTTCGCGACGGTCCTGTTCCTGACGGTGATCCCCGTCAGCGCTGGCGGCGACTACATCGCCGCAGGATGCTAATAAAAGAAAACCCGCCAGCGGCGGGTTTTTTTATCACTCGTTAATTCTCGGATGCTGGTCAACCAGGCGAGAACGTTTTTTCTGGAGCGCCTCGATCTCTGCGTCAATATCTTCAATCTTCTGCTCTACATTATCGTAGTGCTCACGCAGGATCTCTTTCGCTTCCTGAATATCAGACGCCGCAGGCGTTGCCCCTTTCAGGGGACGATTCGCCGTCTCCTTCATGGTAATACCGGTAATCAGGCCGACCACCGCAATGACCATCAGATAGTAAGCAGGCATCATCAGGTTCTGCGTGCTCTCCACCAGTGAAGCAGCAAGTGTCGGCGTCAGGCCCGCAATCAGAACGGAGATATTAAAGGCTGCCGCCAGCGCACTGTAGCGAATATGCGTCGGGAACATTGCCGGCAGCGTAGAAGCCATCACCCCGATGAAGCAGTTAAGGATCACCGCCAGCATCAGCAGACCGGCGAAAATCAGCCCCAGCACATTGCTGTTAATCAGAATAAAGGCCGGAATTGCCAGTGCGAACAAGGCGACGCTGCCGAGAATAATGAATGGCTTACGGCCAAAGCGGTCGCTCAACAGACCCATAATCGGCTGCACAAACAGCATACCTACCATGATGGCGATAATAATCAGCACACCGTGGTCTTCCGAGTAGTGCAGGTTATGCGACAGGTAGCTCGGCATGTAGGTCAGCAGCATGTAATAGGTGACGTTGGTGGAAATCACCAGACCAATACAGGTCAGCAGGCTGCGCCAGTGTTTGGTCGCAATCTCCTTGAACGACACTTTCGGGCCATCCTGTAACCCTTCACGGTCACCCTGCTCCAGCTTTTCAACGTGCTGCTGGAACGCAGGCGTCTCTTCCAGGGCGTGACGCAGGTAAAGCCCAATGATGCCCAGCGGCAGCGCCAGGAAGAACGGAATACGCCAGCCCCAGTCAAGGAAGTTCTCTTCACCCACTACGGTTGAGATCAGAACGACAACCCCCGCGCCCATGACGAATCCGGCAATCGAACCAAAGTCCAGCCAGCTGCCCATAAAGCCGCGTTTACGGTCCGGAGAATATTCGGCGACAAAAATCGATGCACCGGTATATTCGCCGCCAACGGAGAAGCCCTGCGCCATCTTACAGATCAACAGCAGAATCGGCGCCCATATACCAATAGTCGCATACGACGGAATAAGGCCGATACAGAATGTACTTATCGACATGATGACAATGGTAATAGCCAGGATTTTCTGGCGACCATATTTATCACCCAGCATGCCGAAGAAAAGACCACCAAGAGGGCGAATCAGGAAGGGAACGGAGAACGTACCCAGCGCGGCAATCATCTGCAAGCTGGGATCGGCACCGGGGAAGAACACTTTACCAAGTGCATAGGCCACAAAGCCGTAAACACCAAAATCGAACCACTCCATCGCATTACCGAGCGAGGCCGCTGTAATCGCTTTGCGCAGTTTCGCGTCATCAATAATGGTGACATCGCGCAGCGTGATGGGTTTTACTTTTTTCCTTCTAAGCATAGCTTTCCTCGTAGACTCAGCCCCGTCCGTTTCACAGCGCATTTTGCAAGCTGTGAACCAGAGATCCGCTCCATGCGAATCTCCTTATTCAAGCGTAGCAGGTTTACTTACATTGACGTTTTACCTCAATACAACCGAACCTGTTGACGCCTGTCTGGGCAGTTAAAGACCTTTTTACCCTACCAGCGTTTATATATGTGATCAACTTCACATATATTTTTCCTGTTCGTAAGATGCCTTCAGCTTTTGTCAATTCACGATAAGTAAGGTCATTCTCAACCCCCTTATCAAACAGATCTTAACGCCCGTTATTATTCATTCCCAAACAAAATACAATCACATTTCTTCACAGCGAATTTACACAAAATTTAATTATTAATCGTGGGCAATCCTGTTTCCATTCAATATGTGACGGAGATAACTAAAACAGTGTTTCGTTTTGATTGAATCGCAATTCCAGAGATCGCATGATAAATCCGAACACGATATCTCAGCGGCTTTCAAATGAAGGAATACTGAACGCCTTAATTTCACTTTACAGCATAAGTAACGAATCGATTGGCCTCCAAAAAGGCAATCATTTGAATTTGTTGATCTATTTTTGAGATTTCCGCCAGCCACGCGGGCGAGATGTGAGGGTTAATGATGAAGATTAAAGCAACTATAGAACGCATCCCGGGCGGGATGATGCTGGTCCCGCTGGTACTTGGCGCGATATTAAATACGCTGGCCCCGAATACCGGTGCTTATTTTGGCGGTTTTACAAAAGGTATGATCACCGGAACGGTACCGATTCTGGCAGTCTGGTTCTTTTGCATCGGCGCATCTATTAACTTGCGTGCAACAGGTACGGTATTACGTAAATCAGGGACGTTGGTCATTACTAAAATTGCGGTCGCCTGGGTTGTTGCCATGATCTGTGCGATGTTCATTCCGGAGAATGGAATTCAGACTGGCTTCTTCGCCGGATTATCCGTTCTGGCCATTGTCTCAGCAATGGATATGACCAACGGCGGTCTCTATGCCAGCCTGATGAATCAATATGGCACCAAAGAAGAATCGGGCGCGTTCGTGCTGATGTCCCTGGAGTCGGGTCCACTGATGACGATGTTGATTCTGGGTTCTGCTGGCCTTGCCTCCTTTGAACTACACCATTTTGTCGGGGCGATCCTGCCGTTCCTGATTGGTTTTGCGCTGGGTAACCTCGATCACGATCTGCGCGATTTCTTCAGCAAAGCCACCCCGGTACTGATCCCGTTCTTCGGCTTCGCGTTGGGCAATACCATCAACCTGAACGTAATTCTGGAAACCGGCCTGCTGGGTATTGTGCTGGGTGTTGCCGTCATCGTCATCACGGGTATTCCGCTGATTATTGCAGACCGCGTCATCGGGGGCGGCAACGGAACCGCGGGTGTGGCCGCCTCTTCGGCCGCAGGCGCTGCGGTAGCCAACCCGGTGATTATCGCCCAGATTAACCCGGCCTTTGAACCCGTAGCCGCTTCCGCCACGGCTCTGGTTGCCGCCAGCGTGATTGTGACGGCAATTCTGGTCCCTATCATCACGGCACTGTACGCCAGACGCTTTGGGCATGTGCCTGAGTCCCGGACAGAACATGAAGCGGTAGAAATGCACCACTAACCCTTTCGCCCCCCTCTTTAAAAAGAGGGGGGGCAATCACGTACCAAATATCTCTTCCACCATGCCATCCACAAGCCGTTTTGCCGAACAGAGTCTTGGCATCCCCAGCGCGACCGTTTGCCAGCTCTGCGTCACTGACCAGCTCACCGGATGTTTTTCCGCCTGACACCAGTCCCCCAGCCAGCCCAGCATATCTTTATAATCAATCAGACCGGGAGAAGCGGGCGTCGTCAGCCACTGATGGTAAAAATGCCGGGTGGTGGGAGAAGCATTAATCTCCTGTGCCAGATAATTTGCGGCCATGCTGCGCAGGTTATCTTTCAGCATGGCCGCCACATCACTATTCGCCAGACGACAGGCATCGCCAAACGCCCCCCAGCGCAACTCTTCCAGCACGATAAAGCAGCGGCCAGCCAGCGACCAGCCGTCATACTGCCCGGCTCGCCAGCGGGTAAAAATTTGCTCGCTGTGCTCACCCGCCTGAACCGTAAGACCGCGCTGCGCGAGCGCTTTCTCTTTATAGGCGGCACGCTGGTTGAAATGTGCGGAGAGCTCCTCGTACTGTTGCAACAATCCGGGAGGTTGAGGGAGGCGTGGATTCACCTGCTGGCGCAGGGCTACCAGCCTGTCGGACATACGGGTCAGCGCAAGGTGTCCGGGGTCGAGCATACCGGCAAGTTTCTCCGCCAGACCCAGCCGCAGTGCTGCATTTTCGTTGAGCATTCCCGCCATTGCCCACGGCCGCAGCCGGGTCTGCGTAATGATCTCCTGCGTCAAACGCTCACGAAATTGTAGTTGCTGTGGCCCCAGGAGGGCGTGACGTGCAGCATCCGCCCCCTGGACCAAATCGACCATAAATTTTGGATGAATACACTCCAGCGTCCGCCCGGGACCGTCCAGTAGCTGTGTTGTCATGGTTGCTCTGCCGCGAATAAGGTTTGAATATCATCGCGTAACAGTCGGGTATCTTCCTGAATCCACGCCGCAGTGGTCATACTTTGCTTCAACAACTGGCTAAGCGCCCGGGTTGAATGCTCATTCTGCTGCCGAACGGCAAGGCTATCACGCAAGCTTTCCTGTAACCCGGTCAGGCACAACGAAAACTCTGCAAAGAACGTTGCCATACCTGCCGTAACAGAGACATCGACCTGCGCGGCCAAAGCTTTACGAATTTGATCGCAAAACTGATCGGTATGTTGCGTAAATTTGCCATGAAGCTGAGCGATGTCGATGACATAGCGTGTGCGCGTCACGACATACTCCTCCCAGCCCCAGCCGGGATTATTGAGCCAGCGCGAGACGGTATTACGTACGCTGCCTGCCCCTGCTGGCTGACTGGCGGGAGGGGTGTCCTGCACAATGGCATCATTAAATAACCCGCGCGTATTGAAATTAAGCTGGTTTGCCTGAAACGCCGGGAAGCTAATCCGCGCCCGAAATCCGGCATGACTGAGCTGTTCCTTAATTCGCGTCTCGATGGGTCGCATCGCCTCATTCAACGATCGGGCGAGCGTAGACTCCAGCTGATCGAAGCGTAACGCCAGCTCCCGGCCAATTCTGCTCTGCGCATTCAGCATAATCTGCTCGCATGACGATCGGATCTTGCTCAGGACAATCTGCGCCTGCCCTTCATCGTCAAGCACCAGCTGCTGGATCGCATCCGCGTCGTCTTCACGCAAACTGGATGGCTCGCGGCCTGCTAAGTCAAGAATAGACGGGCGGCTAAAAATGTCGCCCAGCGCCTGGTGAAGTTCATCTTTCTGGCGAAGCAGAAAAGCATCCGTTGCGTTGAGCGCCTCTTCAACTTCATGCTGGACCTCATCGCTCACCACGCTCTGCCGCTGACGCAGCATCGTCATATCCTCTTCCAGGCGCGCAATATTCAGCTCCAGCTCATCAAAAGCGACCGTCAGTCCCTGATGGCGAAAGTCCAGGTATTCTCTGGCATTTTGCGCATAGTTCAGCAGCTTATGCGATGCCGACCGTAAAGCGAACAGTGAGGCGTTGGCGTAAGCCGCGTAAATCAGTTTGCGGATGGGCTGTTCGAACAGCGAATCCTCCCACAGCAGATCCGCCGCATGGCGAATATGGTCAATATCGTCCAGGTCGGCCGTTCGCCAGCGGCGGCCCAGCGCGGCCTCGGCAAAATCCTGTACCCAACGCTGATCCTGATGATCGGGAAGGCGCCCATGGACGTTCATCTCATAGCGGGCGCGGTTTGCCAGATAGGCCCACATGGAAGAGACCGGATAAATTTGCCCCGGAGAAATATTCCCTTTCATCAGCGTGCCGGAAATCATCGCCCGCACCTGCTCTTCATCGTCGCTATTACGATCTTTCTGATCGAATTTGTTGACCAGGGCGTAAAGCGGCACGGATTTCCCGGCAGCCGAAATTGCCTGACGAACCTCAGCATCAGAAATGGATTTAAGCTGGGTGTAGTCCATCACCGCCAGAACGGCGGAGGCGCGCGCCAACTGCTCATTGAGCATTTTTTGCAGGTGCGGCTGACCGGCCTCGTTCGGCCCCGGCGTGTCGAGCAGCGTCAGTTGCCCCAGGTGCGCATCCAGACCGGCGAGATGCACAAACTCCACCTCAATCACCGGAATATGTTCAATCGCGGCATACTCAGAGAACGGAAACTCCACGCCCAGCGCCTGAGAAAGCCGCACCAGATCGTTCAGGCTTTTCAGACAATGAAAGATGGGCTCCGCGCCCAGGTGATGTTTTTCAAACGCCTCACCTCTTTCTATGCGCTCCAGCAGCGTATTCATGTCCTTGTCGATTTCCAGACGCCGCGCCAGCTTGCCGCGATCTTTATCGCACAGTTTTTTCTGCAACTGGGTAATCAGGGTATCGATGGGCGAAACGTGCAAAAAATGCAGCACCGGCTCCTTCTGGCCCGGCGTATGGCGGATCAGCGTGGGAAGCGCCGTCATCGGACGATTGCGGTTCGGCAGCACTTCCGTGCCCACAATCGCATTAATGGTGGTCGATTTTCCCGCTTTCATGGTACCCACAATCGCCAGTACCATTTCGAGGCGGGTTATTTTGCGTAATTCATTATTCAGCATCGCCTGCTGAGCGTCGACACCTCGTGCGCTAAAATGCAATGGCAAAACGTTGTTATTAACGCCGCTCATGGCAGCGGTTGTGCTATCCAGTTTTGCAATCGGCATAGATTTTAATGAATCAAGATTGTTCAGAGCGAGCTGTAACAAACGTTCAGCTTCCTGGCTTAATTCAAATATGGTCTGTGTGTGCATGATAAAAGCCTTCCCTTAACGCAAATTTATTACTTTTATTAAGCCACGATGTTTTAATTATACTTTTCAGGCTTATATGATCACGTATGGAAAACATGTTCATTTAATACAACTAACTGAAGATAATGAGAATTTAAAACCCACCCTCGTAATACGTGTAAAACATCCCCTGGCCAGAAAGCCAAAAGTGAATAGACAAAACGCATTTTCAGGAAACATCAGGATATATCATCGTTATTTACCCACCAAAAAAGAGAGGTATTCCCTGACGCCAAAAGATGTATGTCGTCAGAGGAGGGTAGATAAATAACGGCTTGTTCCTTCACCTTATCCGAAATGGCACAGCGTAGCAATTTGCTGTAATAAAATATTCGATACATTTAGCATGATTACGATCTCTGCCGTTCAGGGCATACGCTTCCCTTAATTCACTGACAGTTCGTGTCATCGCTTGCGCATTTATGCGCTATTTTTATAAAACAATATCACCGACAAAAGTGGGGATTTGCGTTATACTCGCTGCCTTTTTCGGCACACTGCCGTCATTTAGCTGGCGTTTTCCAGCGTGTTAACACTTTTGAGGATACCCACATGCAACTTCCACACTGCCCGAAATGCAATTCTGAATACACCTATGAAGACAATGGCATGTTCGTTTGCCCGGAATGCGCCCATGAATGGAACGATGCGGAGCCTGCGCAGGACAGCGATGCGCTGATCGTGAAAGACGCGAATGGCAACCTGCTGGCAGACGGCGACAGCGTTACCGTTGTGAAAGATCTTAAGGTAAAAGGCAGCTCCTCCATGCTGAAGATCGGCACTAAAGTTAAAAATATCCGTCTGGTTGAAGGCGATCATAATATTGACTGCAAAATTGACGGCTTCGGTCCGATGAAACTGAAATCTGAGTTCGTGAAAAAGAACTGATTGTCCCGCCCGGTGACGCTTCGCTTACCGGGCGTTCGGGAACTACACTTAACGGGCTTTTCTTACGTGAGGTAAAGATTATGCCGTTAAGTCCCTACATCTCTTTCGCCGGCAACTGTGCGGAGGCGGCCGCCTTCTATCAGCAGGCCGTCGGCGCAGAACTCCTCTACAAAATCACCTTCGGCGAAATGCCCAAAGACGAAAACAGCGAAGAAGGCTGTCCGTCAGGCATGAACTTCCCGGATACCGCCATCGCCCACTCTAATGTCCGCATTGCCGGAAGCGATATCATGATGAGCGATGGTCTGCCACCCGGTAGCAGCACGCAGTACGCCGGATTTACGCTGGTGCTCGACACGCAGGACGTGGATGAAGGCAAACGCTGGTTCGACAACCTCTCTGATGGCGGCAATGTCGAAATGGCCTGGCAGGAGACTTTCTGGGCGCACGGATTCGGGAAAGTCACCGATAAATACGGCGTGCCGTGGATGATTAACGTCGTTAAATCGTAGGCCGCATAAGCGCAGCGCATCCGGCAACAGCGCCCGGTGGCGCTGCGCTGGCCGGGCCTAGGGTGATTGTCATCAAACTCCCCTCAACTCTTCAAACTCCCGCAACCAACACTTAACCTGAATGTCATATTGATGCGCCAGCATGAGGCCACATTTATCGTGAGGCCGGGCACATGCAAACTGTCATTCGCGTCGAGAAACTGAGCAAAACCTTCCATCACAACAAGGCGCTGCATGCCGTTGATCTGACCGTCCAGCAGGGCGAAATGGTGGCGCTGTTGGGGCCGTCTGGTTCAGGTAAATCCACCCTTCTTCGTCACTTGAGCGGCCTGATTACCTGTGACAAAACGCCGGAAAGCCGCGTCGAACTGCTGGGGAACACCGTGCAACATGCGGGGCGTCTGGCGAGCGATATTCGCAAAAGCCGCGCTCAGACGGGCTATATCTTTCAGCAGTTCAACCTGGTGAACCGCCTGACCGTGCTCGAGAACGTGCTGATTGGCGCGCTCGGCAGCACCCCGTTCTGGCGCACCTGCCTGCGCTGGTTCTCCCCATCCCAGAAGCAAGAAGCCTTACAGGCGCTGACCCGCGTCGGCATGGCGCATTTCGCCCACCAGCGCGTCTCCACGCTCTCCGGCGGACAGCAGCAGCGCGTCGCCATTGCCCGCGCCCTGATGCAGAAAGCCAAAATTATCCTGGCCGATGAACCTATCGCCTCGCTGGATCCGGAGTCCGCCCGCATCGTGATGGAAACCCTGCGCGACATCAATCAGAACGACGGCATCACCGTGGTGGTGACGCTGCATCAGGTGGATTACGCCCTGCGCTACTGCGAGCGCATCGTCGCCCTGCGTCAGGGACATGTGTTCTTTGATGGCGCAAGCCACCAGTTTGATAACGAACGTTTTGACCATCTCTACCGCAGCGTAAACCGCGTCGAAGAGCGCGCGCAGGCTGCATAACGACCCATAACGAGGAATGGAAATGAGCTATAAAACGGTTGCCGCGCTGGCCTTCACCAGCATGTTCAGCATCAGCACCCTGTTAAGCCCGGCCCACGCCGAGGAGCAGGAAAAAGCACTGAACTTTGGCATCATTTCGACAGAATCACAGCAGAACCTGAAACCCCAGTGGGAACCGTTCCTGAAAGATATGGAAACCAAACTGGGGATCAAAGTGAACGCGTTCTTCGCCCCGGATTACGCGGGCATCATTCAGGGAATGCGCTTCAACAAAGTCGACATCGCCTGGTATGGCAACCTCTCTGCTATGGAAGCGGTAGATCGCGCGAACGGCCAGGTGTTCGCCCAGACCGTTGCGGCAGACGGCTCTCCGGGCTACTGGAGCGTGCTGATCGTTAACAAAGACAGCCCGATCAACAACCTCAACGACATGCTCGCCAAACGCAAAGAGCTGACCTTTGGTAACGGCGACCCGAACTCTACCTCCGGCTTCCTCGTCCCTGGCTACTACGTCTTCGCGAAAAACAACGTCTCCGCCAGCGACTTTAAGCGCACGGTTAACGCCAGCCACGAAACCAATGCCCTGGCCGTGGCGAATAAGCAGGTTGACGTTGCTACCAACAACACTGAAAACCTCGACAAGCTGAAGACCTCCGCGCCGGAAAAGCTGAAGGAAATCAAGGTTATCTGGAAATCACCGCTGATCCCGGGCGACCCGATCGTGTGGCGCAAAAACCTCTCCGAGAACACCAAGGACAAGGTCTACGACTTCTTTATGAACTACGGCAAAACGCCGGAAGAGAAAGCGGTTCTGGCACGTCTGGGCTGGGCACCGTTCCGCGCGTCCAGCGATTTGCAACTGGTGCCGATTCGCCAGCTGGCGCTGTTCAAGCAGATGCAGGGCGTGAAGGACAACAAAGGCCTGAAGGACGAAGAGAAGAACAGCAAAGTGTCGGAAATTCAGGCGCAGCTGGACGATCTTGACCGCCTGACCGCCGCGCTCGGCGCCATGACCAGCGTGAATAAAGCGGTGCAGTAACGACTTTCTCCCTCTCCCTCAAGGGAGAGGGGACTAAACCCAAAGGAGCCAACATGCAAACCATCACCCTCCCGCCGCCAAAACGCAGCTGGTTCTCGCTCATAAGCTGGGCTGTTCTGCTGGCGGTGCTCGTTATCTCCTGGAAGGGCGCGGAGATGGATCCGCTGCTGCTCTTCAGGGACTCAGGCAACATGGCGACCTTCGCCGCCGACTTCTTCCCACCGGACTTCAGCCAGTGGCAGGACTACCTCGGTGAAATGGCGATCACCCTGCAAATTGCCGTCTGGGGCACCGCCCTCGCCGTGATCCTCTCCATTCCATTTGGCCTGATGAGCGCCGAAAACATCGTGCCATGGTGGGTTTACCAGCCGATGCGCCGCCTGATGGACGCCTGTCGCGCCATCAACGAAATGGTCTTTGCGATGCTATTCGTGGTCGCCGTCGGCCTGGGTCCGTTCGCGGGCGTGATGGCGCTGTTCATCCACACCACCGGCGTGCTCTCCAAGCTGCTCTCCGAAGCGGTTGAAGCCATCGAGCCCGGCCCGGTGGAAGGCATCCGGGCAACCGGAGCGAACAAAATCGAAGAGATCCTGTACGGCGTCCTGCCGCAGGTGATGCCGTTGCTCATCTCCTATTCCCTGTACCGCTTCGAGTCCAACGTTCGCTCCGCCACCGTGGTCGGCATGGTGGGCGCAGGCGGCATTGGCGTCACCCTGTGGGAAGCGATTCGTGGTTTCCAGTTCCAGCAAACCTGCGCCCTGATGGTGCTCATCATCGTCACCGTCAGCCTGCTGGATTTCCTCTCTCAACGTTTGCGTAAGCACTTCATCTGAGAAGCGAGGCTTTGATTGGTATGCACTTATCCAGACATCCGACCAGTTACCCCACCCGCTGGCAAGAGATTGCGGCAAAGCTCGAAGTGGAGCTGCGCACGCACTATCGCTGCGGAGACTACCTGCCTGCCGAGCAGCAGCTTGCCGACCGCTACGAAGTGAATCGTCACACCCTGCGTCGTGCCATCGATCAACTGGTGGAGCGCGGCTGGGTCCAGCGTCGTCAGGGCGTCGGCGTGCTGGTGCTGATGCGTCCGTTTGACTACCCGCTTAATGCCCAGGCGCGTTTTAGCCAGAACCTTCTCGATCAGGGCAGCCACCCCACCAGCGAAAAGCTGTTGTCTGTCCTGCGCCCGGCCTCCCGCCACGTGGCGGACGCGCTGGGGATTCAGGAGGGCGACAACGTCGTTCACCTGCGCACGTTGCGCCGGGTGAACGGCGTGGCGGTCTGTCAGATCGACCACTACTTCGCGGACCTCACCCTCTGGCCCGTTCTGCAACATTTCGCCAGCGGTTCCCTGCATGATTTTCTTCAGGACGCGACGGGTATCGTGCTCAAACGCACCCAGACGCGCATCAGCGCCCGCCGCGCGCAGGCGAAAGAGAGCAAGGTGCTGGAGATCCCCAACATGGCCCCGCTGCTCTGCGTGCGCACCCTCAACCACCGTGACGGCGACGTCAACGCAACGGAATACTCCGTCAGCCTGACCCGCGCCGACATGATTGAATTTACCATGGAGCACTGAATGCACTTCGACACCTCCACTCGTCAGCGCTGGATGCGCGTGCTGGCCCACAGCCAGCCTGCTGCGCTGGCTGCCCGCATGAACGCGCTCGGCCTGACGCCGGATTACGACACGATCCGCGCGCCGGAGATCGGCCTGGTGCAGATCCAGGCACGCATGGGCGGCACCGGCGAGCGCTTCTTCGCCGGCGATGCCACCCTCACCCGCGCGGTGATCCGCCTGAAAAGCGGCACGCTGGGCTACGGCTACGTACTTGGCCGCGACAAAACGCACGCCGAGCGCTGCGCAGCGATCGACGCGCTTTTACAGGAACAGCCGCATTTTCAGACGTTAATGGAAACCCTTATTGCCCCGCTGGAAGCTGACCGCGCCGCACGCCTTGCCGCGCGTCAGGCCGAAGTAAATACCAGCCGGGTCGACTTCTTTACGCTCGTTCGCGGAGACAACGCATGACGCTTCAACCTGCTTTTACCCTGGCCGTCCAGGATGCCCAACAGAGTTTCCGTCGACTGCTGAAAGCCATGAGCGAGCCGGGCGTCATTGTCTCGCTGCACCAGCTCTCCCAGGGCTGGCTGCCGCTGAACCTCGCCTCTACCAGCGTGCTGCTGACGCTGGCGGACAACGACACCCCGGTATGGCTATCAGGGGCATTGCTGAACGATATCGCCAGCCAGAACCTGCGCTTTCACACCAACGCGCCGCTGGTCGAGCAGCCCCAGCAGGCGGTCTTCGCCGTGGCCGACGAGCAAATCAGCCATGAACAACTTAATGCCCTGAGCGAAGGCAGCGCCGTCGCACCGGAAACCAGCGCTACGCTGATTTTGCAGGTCTCCAGCCTGAGCGGTGGCCGCATGCTACGCCTGACGGGGGCAGGGATCGCCGACGAGCGGATGGTCGCCCCCCAGCTGCCGGAGTGCATCATTCATGAGCTGACCGAGCGCCCGCATCCGTTCCCGCTCGGTATCGACCTGATCCTGACCTGCGGCGAGCGCCTGCTGGCGATCCCGAGAACAACTCACGTGGAGGTGTGCTGATGTACGTTGCCGTCAAAGGGGGCGAGAAGGCGATTGCCGCCGCCCATGCCTTGCAGGAGCACAGACGCCGGGGGGATGACGCCTTACCCGAGCTGAGCGTCGCCCAGATTGAACAGCAGTTAAACCTGGCCGTCGACCGCGTGATGACCGAAGGCGGCATCGCAGACCGCGAGCTGGCGGCGCTGGCGCTGAAACAGGCCAGCGGCGATAACGTGGAAGCCATTTTCCTGCTGCGCGCTTACCGCACTACGCTTGCGAAGCTGGTGGTAAGCGAGCCGGTGAAAACGGCGGAAATGCGTTTAGAGCGCCGTATTTCTGCGGTGTACAAAGATATTCCTGGCGGCCAGCTGCTTGGTCCGACCTACGACTACACCCATCGCCTGCTGGACTTCACTCTACTGGCGAACGGTGAAACACCGCAGCTCAGCGTCTCTGACGCTGAACAAGACGCCTCCCCGCACGTCTTTAGCCTGCTGGCAAACCAGGGGCTGGCGAAGGCGGAAGAAGACACCGGCAGCACACCGGATGACATCACTCGCACGCCGCCGGTCTATCCCTGTTCGCGCTCGTCCCGCCTGCAACAGCTGATGCGCGGCGATGAAGGGTATCTGCTGGCGCTGGCCTACTCCACGCAGCGCGGCTACGGGCGCAACCACCCGTTCGCGGCAGAGATCCGCAGCGGTTATCTCGATGTCGAAATTGTGCCGGAAGAGCTGGGTTTTGCGGTGAACATCGGCGAACTGCTGATGACCGAGTGCGAAATGGTCAACGGTTTTGTCGCGCCAGAGAATGAAGATCCGCATTTTACCCGCGGCTACGGGCTGGTGTATGGCCTGAGCGAGCGCAAGGCGATGGCGATGGCGCTGGTTGACCGTGCGCTCCAGGCGCCGGACTACGGCGAGCATATTGCAGGCCCGGCACAGGACGAAGAGTTCGTGCTGGCCCACGCGGATAACGTTGAGGCCGCCGGCTTTGTCTCGCACCTCAAGCTGCCGCACTACGTCGATTTCCAGGCCGAACTGGAACTGCTGAAACGCCTGCAACGGGAGCGCGCCAATGGCTAACTTAAGCGGCTACAACTTTGCCTATCTGGACGAGCAAACTAAACGCATGATCCGCCGCGCCATCCTTAAGGCTGTGGCGATCCCCGGCTACCAGGTGCCGTTCGGCGGCCGCGAAATGCCGATGCCCTACGGCTGGGGCACCGGCGGTATTCAGATCACCGCCAGCGTGATCGGCGAAGCGGACGTGCTGAAGGTCATCGACCAGGGGGCAGACGACACCACCAACGCCGTGTCGATCCGCAACTTCTTTAAGCGCGTAACGGGCGTCAACACCACTGAAAAAACCGAAGACGCGACGCTGATCCAGACCCGTCACCGCATTCCGGAGACCCCGCTGACTGAAGATCAGATTTTGATTTTCCAGGTGCCGATCCCGGAGCCACTGCGTTTTATCGAGCCGCGGGAAACCGAAACCCGCACCATGCACGCCCTGGAAGAGTACGGGATCATGCAGGTCAAACTGTATGAGGACATCGCCCGCTTCGGCCATATCGCCACCACCTACGCCTATCCGGTGAAGGTGAACGGCCGCTACGTGATGGACCCGTCGCCGATCCCGAAATTCGATAACCCGAAGATGGACATGATGCCCGCCCTGCAACTTTTTGGTGCCGGACGGGAAAAACGCATCTACGCCGTACCGCCGTACACCCGTGTGGAGAGCCTGGATTTTGACGATCACCCGTTTACGGTGCAGGAGTGGGACGAGCCGTGCGCCATCTGCGGTTCGAAGCATAGCTATCTGGATGAAGTGGTGCTGGACGACACGGGCAAACGGATGTTTGTCTGCTCCGACACCGATTACTGCCGCCAACAGAGCGAGGCGAACAGCCAATGAAACCGCTGCTTTCGGTTAATAACCTGACTCACCTTTATGCGCCGGGCAAAGGCTTTAGCGACGTGTCGTTTGAGCTGTGGCCGGGCGAAGTGCTGGGCATTGTCGGCGAGTCCGGCTCCGGTAAAACCACCCTGCTGAAGTCCATCTCCGCGCGCCTGACGCCGCAGAATGGCGACATTTTGTATGAGGGCGTGTCGCTGTATGGCATGAGCGAAGCCGAGCGCCGCCGCCTGCTGCGCACCGAGTGGGGCGTGGTGCACCAGCACCCGATGGATGGCCT
>NZ_QFRV01000084.1:0-16552 GCF_004136805.1 Enterobacter cloacae complex sp. GF14B | reverse complement strand
TGATGGCGCGTGCGTTCCGCCTTGCCGTGGAGTCCGGTCTGCTGGCACGCCAGTCCGGCCCTGGCTCGCGCTGCGTTCAGGCGCAGGCCACCAGCCCGCTGACCGATTTTCTGGAGGCGCTCTGATGGCTACCTTTACCGATCGCTGGCGTCAGCTGAACTGGGACGATATTGCCTTACGCATCAACAGTAAAACCTCTGCGGACGTAGAGCGGGCATTAACAGCCAAACATTTGACCCGCGAGGATTTGATGGCGCTGCTTTCTCCGGCAGCCGGCGCGTACCTTGAACCGATGGCGCAGCGCGCGCAACGCCTCACCCGCCAGCGTTTTGGCAACACGGTGAGCTTTTACGTGCCGCTCTATCTTTCTAACCTGTGCGCCAACGACTGCACCTACTGTGGTTTCTCCATGAGCAACCGTATTAAGCGTAAAACGCTGGATGAGCATGAGATCGCCCGCGAGTGTGCGGCTATTCGTGAGATGGGTTTTGAACATCTCCTGCTGGTGACGGGTGAACATCAGGGCAAAGTGGGGATGGACTATTTTCGCCAGCATCTTCCGGCCATCCGCCGCGAATTTGCCTCGTTGCAAATGGAAGTGCAGCCTTTGTCGCAGGAGGAATATGCGGAGCTGAAAACGCTCGGGCTGGACGGCGTCATGGTCTATCAGGAAACCTACCACGAGGCGACCTATGCCCGGCATCACCTGAAAGGGAAGAAGCAGGATTTCATCTTCCGGCTGGAAACGCCGGACAGGCTGGGGCGCGCCGGTATCGATAAAATTGGGCTGGGCGCGCTTATCGGTCTGTCCGACAGCTGGCGGGTGGACTGCTATATGGTGGCGGAGCATCTGCTGTGGCTACAGCAGCGCTACTGGCAAAGCCGCTATTCCATCTCTTTCCCGCGGCTGCGTCCGTGTACGGGAGGCGTTGAACCCGCTTCGCTGATGGATGAGCGCCAGCTGGTGCAAACCCTGTGTGCATTTCGCCTGTTCGCGCCGGAAGTGGAATTGTCGCTCTCCACGCGTGAATCACCCGCGTTTCGCGACCGCGCGATCCCGCTGGCGATCAATAACGTTAGCGCCTTTTCCAAAACGCAGCCGGGCGGTTACGCGGACGATCACCCGGAACTGGAACAGTTTGCACCGCACGACGGACGACGGCCCGAAGCGGTGGCGGAAGCCCTGACTGCACAGGGGCTACAGCCCGTGTGGAAAGACTGGGATAGCTGGCTGGGAAGAGCCTCGCATTTGCGCTGAAACCGACTGCAAAAACGCGAAAAGGTTACGAGGCGGCTCGTAAGATCAAAACCGGGCGATTGAGGCGATCTGCCTGGTTTTCTTATTCTTTACCACGTCAGCAACGGACGCTGACCAGGGTGAAAATGCTTCTTCCTCGTTTCGCCCTGCCCTCCGCCTCTTAAACAAAATTTTAATCGATACAATAAATACGTCGTTTCTTATCTACGCTTAAGATAAATCATCTCGTCGGTAATCGCCTTCTGTATAATTTACTACCAGCAACCGGACAGCGACTATGCTGAGGGTATCGACAGACGCAACGCGTCTACCATCTGGATTGATGTACAACTCATGGCACTCCACAGTAAAAAGCTCTCTTTTACGCGGCCAATTATGGTCAGCTTCGCGGGGATCCTGCTCAGTTTTGCGCTGATCGCCATCCTGGTTATCCTTTCACAGAGAAAGGATTTTCTTGAGGATTATCATAAGATTAATGGTAACTTCACCCATAATCTGGCGGTAAACTATACCGAATCCATCCTGCGAGAAAATGACTATATTCTTGGTCGTGCTGCGATGTACTTCGCCCGTAACGACAGAGTAAATCAGACAATTAATATCGACCCGACACACGGTTTGCAGATGTTGATGCATTTGCAGAACCTGATGCCGACGGTGTCGTCTATCTCTCTGGCGGACACAGTAGGGCGCCATCTGCGCGCGCCGGAAGTGCTGCCAACGGAGAAGGGTAAGTCGTTCGACGCCCGGACCCGTCCATGGTTTATCGGACAAGCGGAAGCCAGCAACTTTCCTCACTACACCCGCCCCTATCTGGACTATTTTACCCAACATCCTACGGTCACTCTCTATAAGCCGGTCATTTCACCGGAAGGCCGCCTGAAGGGCACGCTCGCTTTCCATCTTGATTTAACGTCCATGGGGTATACCCTGCGCCAGATGGTGGCGCCGGTTCAGGGTGAGTTTTTTGTTGTGGAGCGTGACGGCGCTGTTGTGCTGCATCCGGACACGGGGGCGCTCTTTAAGCAGTACGTAAGCGAAGCGCTGATGGACAAAATGACCAGCGGCGAGGGCCATCTTTTCGACCCCAAAAGTAAAACCTGGTATTACTACTACTCTTTCACCAATCCGGACTGGTTTGTGATTTATCGGGTCTCCGATGCCACGCTTACCGTCATCACCCGGCATGAAACCACCGTCGTCGGCTGGGGATTTGCGCTGGCGGCAATCATCATCATTCTGTTCGGGCTTTACCTTCGTCATGCCTCGCGTTCTGTGCTGATGAACATTATCAATGCCATCAAAACCGGAGACGTCAATCAGGCGCCACGTCTTGAGGCGATGCTCAGCCATACCATTCGAACCAATAAAGAACGCGAGCTGGCCTATGTCCGACAGGCCACCCATGATGCGCTGACAGGCTGCAAGAACCGCCGTGCGTTCGACAACGATGTGGATGAGCTGCTGACCGCTCATCAACCCTTCGTTCTGGCGCTGGTCGATATCGATAACTTCAAATCTATTAACGACACCTGGGGCCACCTGAGCGGGGATATTGTGCTGCGCAACGTGGCACGCGAAGGTATTCAGATCATGCAGCCGCACCACGTTTCCGTTTACCGCTACGGTGGAGAAGAGTTCGGCGTGATCTTCCCGGCCGAGCTGATGAACTCCGCGCACGCGCTACTGGAAGCCTGGCGCACCGCCGTTGAAAAGCGGACCTGGCGGGAAGAGAACCTGCGAGTGACCTTCAGCGCCGGGACGGGAGAGTGGCACTTCGAACCGCTGGAACAATTTATCGGTAGCGTAGATGAAGCGCTGTATACCGCTAAACAACAGGGTAAAAACCGCATCGTAAGCACGGCCAGCCGATAATACCCTTCCTCAAATTCTGCCCGATCTGACGGGCAGAATGCTCTCCGCGGTAAAATTGTAACCGGTTTCAGAAAAATGCCGATTTCTTTGTGATGCCTGACACACAATCGTGGTAAAGCGGTTGTTGAAGCAGTCTGCACGGGATAATTATCAATAAACACATGTAGATCGAGGCTGACTATGAAGAACATCGTTTTATGCTGTGCAGCGGGAATGTCAACCAGCATGCTGGTTCAACGTATGAAAGATGCCGCGCAGAAAAAAGGAGTCGAAGTAACCATTAAAGCCGTTCCGGTCGCGGAGTTCAAAGATAACATCGCGACGGCTGATATCGTATTACTGGGGCCACAGGTCAAATACGAACAGGCAAAACTCCAGGCGCAGGCCGATCCGCTCGGAAAAAAGGTCGCGGTCATCGACATGATGGATTACGGCATGATGAAAGGTGATGCCGTACTGGAAAAAGCGCTCAAACTTCTGGAGTCATAATGGAAGACTTAGAAACCACGATCATGGAACTGCTGGTCAACGCAGGCGCGGCGCGCAGTGCGGCCCTGACGGCGTTGCAGATGGCGCGAAAAGGCGACTTTGACGAAGCCGAGAAAGCGATGGAAGAGTCGCGTGAATATGTGAAACATGCGCATACGATCCAGACGCAGCTGATCGGTCTTGACGAAGGGACAGGAAAACTGCCGGTTAACCTGATCACCGTTCACTCTCAGGACCACCTGATGAACGCGATGGTTATTCAGGATCTGGCGGGCGACATGATTGAGCTTTATCGACGCATCCCGCTGGTAAACTGAAAATGCAGATATAAAAAAACCCGCCGAGGCGGGTTTTTTATTTACGGCATCAACGATTACTCGTTGTCGGAACCGCCCAGACCTGCGTTCAGCAGTTCTGCCAGGCTCGCGGATGCATCTTCGGCAGTCACCTGCGGTGCAGCTGGCAGTTCGCCCGCTGCGCGACGACGCATACGATCCTGGTGGTACGCATAACCGGTACCGGCCGGGATCAGACGACCCACGATAACGTTCTCTTTCAGACCGCGCAGTTCATCACGTTTACCTGCAACAGCCGCTTCGGTCAGGACACGCGTGGTTTCCTGGAACGATGCAGCAGAGATGAAGGACTCGGTTGCCAGAGACGCTTTGGTAATACCCAGCAGATCGCGCGAGAAGGTCGCGCCAATTTTGCCGTTCGCTTCCAGATCGCGGTTAGCGATCTTAACGCGTGAGTATTCAACCTGCTCGCCTTCCAGGAAGTCGGAGCTGCCCGCGTTTTCGATGGTCGCTTTACGCAGCATCTGACGAACGATAACTTCAATGTGTTTATCGTTAATCTTAACGCCTTGCAGACGGTATACGTCCTGTACTTCGTTAACAATGTAACGGGTAACAGCATGCACACCACGCAGACGCAGGATGTCGTGCGGCGCTTCTGGACCGTCGGAAACCACGTCACCACGTTCTACGCGTTCACCTTCGAACACGTTGAGCTGACGCCACTTAGGAATCATCTCTTCGTACGGCTCGCTGCCATCTACAGGCGTGATAACCAGACGGCGCTTACCTTTGGTCTCTTTACCGAAGGAGATGATACCGCTGATTTCAGCCAGGATTGCAGGCTCTTTCGGACGACGTGCTTCGAACAGGTCCGCAACGCGTGGCAGACCACCGGTGATGTCCTTGGTACCGCCGGATTCCTGAGGAATACGCGCCAGGGTATCACCAGAGCTGATCTGTACGCCATCTTCCAGCTGTACAATCGCTTTACCCGGCAGGAAGTACTGCGCAGGCATATCGGTACCAGGAATCAGAACGTCGTTACCCTGCGCATCAACGATTTTCAGTGCAGGACGCAGATCTTTACCACCGGTAGTACGTTCAGCAGAATCCAGAACCACCAGAGAAGACAGACCGGTCAGCTCGTCGGTCTGACGAGTAATGGTCTGGCCGTCGATCATGTCAGTAAAGCGGATGAAACCACTTACTTCGGTGATTACCGGCATGGTGTGTGGATCCCAGTTTGCAACGGTTTCACCGCCAGCAACCTGCTCGCCATCACCTTTCGCCATAACCGCACCGTAAGGCACTTTATAGCTCTCTTTGGTACGACCAAATTCGTCGATCAGCTTCAGCTCGGTGTTACGGGAAGTGATAACCAGTTTACCGCTGGAGTTCACAACCGACTTCGCGTTGCTGAGCTTGATGCTACCTTTGTTTTTCACCTGGATGCTGGATTCAGCAGCCGCACGAGATGCCGCACCACCGATGTGGAACGTACGCATCGTCAGCTGTGTACCCGGCTCACCGATGGACTGTGCCGCGATAACGCCGATAGCCTCACCTTTGTTGATGATGTGGCCACGCGCCAGGTCACGACCGTAGCAGTGCGCACACACACCAAAGTCGGTGTCACAGGATACAACGGAACGCACTTTCACGGAGTCAACAGAGTTCGCTTCCAGCAGGTCACACCACTGTTCGTGCAGCAGGGTGTTGCGTGGAACCAGAATGTCTGCGGTGCCCGGCTTCAGAATGTCTTCCGCGGTCACACGACCCAGTACGCGATCGCGCAGCGGCTCTTTAACATCACCACCCTCGATAACAGGGGTCATGGTGATACCTTCGAGGGTGCCACAATCGTCTTCGGTGACGACAAGATCCTGCGCAACGTCAACCAGACGACGCGTCAGATAACCGGAGTTCGCCGTTTTAAGTGCGGTATCCGCCAGACCTTTACGCGCACCGTGCGTGGAGATGAAGTACTGGAGTACGTTCAGACCTTCACGGAAGTTCGCGGTGATTGGCGTTTCGATGATGGAGCCATCTGGCT
Organism: Enterobacter cloacae complex sp. GF14B; assembly: GCF_004136805.1. Lineage (NCBI taxonomy): Bacteria > Pseudomonadati > Pseudomonadota > Gammaproteobacteria > Enterobacterales > Enterobacteriaceae > Enterobacter > Enterobacter cloacae complex sp. GF14B. The sequence goes on along the minus strand of NZ_QFRV01000084.1, from coordinate 10,578 downwards.
TCGCCATCAGACCACGCATACCTGCCAGCTGACGAATCTGTGCCGCAGAACCACGCGCACCGGAGTCGGCCATCATGTAGATGCTGTTGAAGGAGACCTGCTGCTCTTCTACGCCGTCACGGTTAATCACGGTTTCGGTTTGCAGGTTATCCATCATCGCTTTGGATACACGATCGTTCGCCGCAGCCCAGATATCGATAACTTTGTTGTAACGTTCGCCTGCGGTTACCAGACCAGACTGGAACTGCTCCTGGATCTCAGCAACTTCAGCTTCCGCTTCAGAGATGATCTCGTGTTTCTTCTCTGGGATGACCATGTCATCGATACCAACAGATGCACCTGAACGCGCTGCATAAGCAAAGCCGGTGTACATTGTCTGGTCAGCGAAGATAACGGTCGGCTTCAGACCCAGAATGCGGTAACAGGTGTTCAGCATTTTGGAGATCGCTTTCTTGCCCAGCGCCTGGTTGACGATGGAGAAAGGCAGACCTTTCGGTACGATCATCCACAGAATGGCACGGCCAACGGTCGTGTCTTTCAGGCTGGTGTGCGCAACGAATTCGCCGTTTTCATCTTTTTCGTATTCGGTGATACGCACTTTAACGCGCGCATGCAGAGAGGCCAGGCCAGCGCGATAAATACGCTCAGCTTCTTTAGGGCCAGTCAGCACCATGCCTTCGCCTTTGGCGTTAACACAGTCACGGGTCATGTAGTACAGACCCAGTACAACGTCCTGAGAAGGAACGATGATAGGTTCACCGTTCGCTGGAGACAGGATGTTGTTGGTAGACATCATCAGCGCACGCGCTTCGAGCTGGGCTTCCAGCGTCAGCGGTACGTGAACAGCCATCTGGTCACCATCGAAGTCGGCGTTATAGGCCGCACAAACCAGCGGGTGCAGCTGGATCGCTTTACCTTCGATCAGGACTGGCTCAAAGGCCTGGATACCCAGACGGTGCAGAGTTGGTGCACGGTTCAGCAGTACCGGGTGTTCGCGGATCACTTCGTCCAGGATATCCCAAACGACAGCTTCTTCACGCTCAACCATTTTCTTCGCGGCTTTGATGGTGGTGGCGAGGCCACGCAGTTCCAGCTTGCCGTAGATGAACGGTTTGAACAGCTCCAGTGCCATTTTCTTCGGCAGACCGCACTGATGCAGACGCAGGTATGGACCTACGGTGATTACAGAACGACCGGAGTAGTCAACACGCTTACCGAGCAGGTTCTGACGGAAACGACCCTGCTTACCTTTGATCATGTCGGCCAAAGATTTCAGAGGACGTTTGTTAGAACCGGTGATCGCACGACCACGACGACCGTTATCCAACAGGGCATCGACTGCTTCCTGAAGCATACGTTTTTCGTTGCGTACGATGATGTCCGGCGCAGCCAGATCCAGCAGACGTTTCAGACGGTTGTTACGGTTGATCACGCGACGGTACAGATCGTTCAGATCCGACGTTGCGAAACGACCGCCATCCAGCGGAACCAGCGGACGCAGATCTGGCGGCAGAACCGGCAGAACGGTCAGGATCATCCACTCTGGTTTGTTACCAGACTGAACGAACGCTTCCAGCAGTTTGATACGCTTGGTCAGCTTTTTACGCTTGGTTTCGGAGTTGGTTTCGTTCAGCTCTTCGCGCAGAGTTTCACACTCTTGCTCCAGATCCATGCTCTTCAGCAGGGCCTGGATAGCTTCCGCACCCATCTTCGCGTCGAATTCGTCACCGAACTCTTCCAGCGCGTCCAGATACTGTTCTTCGGTCAGGATCTGGTTACGTTCCAGATTGGTCATCCCGCCTTCGATAACCACATAAGATTCGAAGTACAGAACACGTTCGATATCGCGCAGCGGCATATCCAGCAGCAGGCCGATACGGGACGGCAGAGATTTCAGGAACCAGATGTGAGCGGTTGGAGACGCCAGCTCGATGTGGCCCATACGCTCACGGCGTACTTTGGTCTGGGTCACTTCAACGCCACACTTCTCACAGATCACACCACGGTGTTTCAGGCGCTTGTACTTACCGCACAGGCACTCGTAATCTTTTACTGGCCCGAAAATACGCGCACAGAAAAGGCCGTCACGCTCAGGTTTGAACGTACGGTAGTTAATGGTTTCCGGCTTTTTAACTTCACCGAAAGACCATGAACGGATCATGTCTGGCGAAGCCAGAGCAATTTTGATCGCATCAAACTCTTCGGTTTTAGTTTGCGCTTTCAGAAACTTTAATAAGTCTTTCACGGATTTGCTCCCGTCGGAGTTAGCACACTCTGCTGTCGGGCGTTAACCCGACAGCAGTGACCTGTTTGAGCGAGAATTACTCGTCTTCCAGTTCGATGTTGATACCCAGCGAACGAATCTCTTTCAACAGTACGTTGAAGGATTCTGGCATGCCCGGTTCCATCTGATGGTTGCCGTCTACGATGTTCTTATACATCTTAGTACGACCGTTCACGTCATCAGACTTAACGGTGAGCATTTCCTGCAAGGTGTATGCTGCGCCGTATGCTTCCAGCGCCCACACTTCCATCTCCCCGAAGCGCTGACCACCGAACTGAGCCTTACCACCCAGCGGCTGCTGAGTAACCAGGCTGTAAGAACCGGTAGAACGAGCGTGCATCTTGTCGTCGACCAGGTGGTTCAGTTTCAGCATGTACATGTAACCTACGGTTACCGGACGCTCGAACTGTTCACCGGTACGGCCGTCAAACAGCGTAATCTGACCAGACGTTGGCAGACCACCCAGTTGCAGCAGCTCTTTGATTTCAGCTTCTTTTGCACCGTCGAATACCGGCGTTGCAATTGGCATACCTTTGCGCAGGTTCTCTGCCAGACGCAGCACTTCTTCATCGCTGAAGGTGTTCAGGTCGACTTTCTGACGAACGTCGGTACCCAGATCATAGGCACGCTGGATGAACTCGCGCAGTTTCGCGACTTCCTGCTGCTGTTTCAGCATGGCGTTGATCTTATCGCCGATACCTTTCGCAGCCATACCCAGGTGGGTTTCCAGAATCTGACCGATGTTCATACGAGACGGTACGCCCAGTGGGTTCAGTACGATATCTACCGGCGTACCGTTAGCATCGTGCGGCATATCTTCGATCGGGTTGATCTTAGAGATAACACCCTTGTTACCGTGACGACCTGCCATCTTATCACCAGGCTGGATCTGACGTTTAACAGCCAGATACACCTTAACAATCTTCAGCACGCCTGGTGCCAGATCGTCGCCCTGAGTGATTTTACGGCGTTTCGCTTCGAGTTTTTTCTCGAACTCGTGTTTCAGTTCGTCATACTGCTCAGCCAGTTGTTCCAGCTGATTCTGTTTCTCTTCGTCGGTCAGGCCCAGTTCCAGCCAGCGATCGCGTGGCAGTTTGTCGAGCTTCTCAGCTTCAACGCCACCGGCAACCAGCACCGCATAGATACGGCTGAACAGACCTGCTTCGAGGATTTGCAGTTCTTCAGACAGGTCTTTCTTAGCCTGTTTGAGCTGCATCTCTTCGATTTCCAGCGCACGCTTATCTTTCTCAACGCCATCACGAGTGAAGACCTGAACGTCGATAACCGTACCGGAAACACCGTTTGGTACGCGCAGAGAAGAGTCTTTAACGTCAGACGCTTTCTCACCGAAGATAGCACGCAGCAGTTTCTCTTCTGGCGTCAGCTGGGTTTCACCTTTCGGCGTCACCTTACCTACCAGAATATCACCGCCGGTGACTTCCGCACCGATGTAAACAATACCGGATTCATCCAGTTTGGAGAGCGCAGCTTCACCCACGTTAGGGATGTCGGCAGTGATCTCTTCTGGCCCCAGCTTGGTGTCACGGGACACACATGCCAGTTCCTGAATGTGGATGGTGGTGAAACGATCTTCCTGAACCACACGCTCGGAGACGAGGATGGAGTCTTCGAAGTTGTAACCGTTCCACGGCATGAACGCTACGCGCATGTTCTGACCGAGCGCCAGTTCACCGAGGTCGGTGGACGGACCGTCTGCCAGCACGTCGCCGCGCTCAACTGGCTCACCCAGAGACACACATGGCATCTGGTTGATACAGGTGTTCTGGTTAGAGCGGGTGTATTTGGTCAGGTTGTAGATGTCGATACCCGCTTCGCCCGGATACATCTCGTCTTCGTTAACTTTGATAACGATACGGGATGCGTCAACGTACTGAACGGTACCGCCACGCTTAGCAACTGCTGTAACACCGGAGTCAACGGCAACAGCACGTTCCATACCGGTACCAACCAGCGGCTTGTCAGCACGCAGAGTTGGAACGGCCTGACGTTGCATGTTCGCACCCATCAATGCACGGTTGGCGTCATCGTGTTCCAGGAACGGGATCAGGGACGCACCGACGGATACCACCTGCTGAGTGGATACGTCCATGTAGTCAACCTGGTCGCGGCTGAACAAGCTGGATTCGCCTTTGCTACGGCAGGTAACCAGATCTTCTACAAAGTGGCCTTCGTCATCCAGGTTGGAGTTCGCCTGAGCGATAACGTAGTTGCCTTCTTCGATAGCAGACAGGTAATGAATTTCGTCAGTAACAACACCGTCGGTCACTTTACGATACGGGGTCTCGAGGAAACCGTATTCGTTCGTCTGTGCGTACACGGACAGGGAGTTGATCAGACCGATGTTTGGACCTTCAGGCGTTTCGATTGGACATACGCGACCGTAGTGGGTCGGGTGTACGTCTCGAACTTCGAAGCCTGCACGCTCACGGGTCAGACCGCCTGGGCCGAGTGCGGAGATACGACGTTTGTGCGTGATCTCAGACAGCGGGTTGTTCTGGTCCATGAACTGAGACAGCTGGCTGGAACCGAAGAACTCTTTCACTGCCGCAGAAATCGGCTTGGCGTTGATCATATCCTGAGGCATCAGGGTATCCAGATCGCCCAGAGACAGACGCTCTTTCACCGCACGCTCTACACGTACCAGGCCAACGCGGAACTGGTTTTCCGCCATTTCGCCTACGGAACGGATACGACGGTTGCCGAGGTGGTCGATATCGTCCACTTCGCCTTTACCGTTACGGATATCGATGAGCTTCTTCATCACTTCAATGATGTCGTCTTTGCTCAGGATACCGGAACCTTCGATTTCGTCGCGCAGCAGAGAACGGTTGAACTTCATACGACCAACCGCGGACAGATCGTAGCGGTCTTCGGAGAAGAACAGGTTCTCGAACAGGCTTTCAGCCGCTTCGCGAGTTGGTGGCTCACCAGGACGCATCATGCGGTAGATTTCGACCAGCGCGCTCAGACGATCGTTGGTTGGGTCGACGCGTACAGTCTCAGAGATGTACGGACCGTGGTCCAGATCGTTGGTGAACAGCGTTTCGATACGTTTGTGGCCAGCCTGGCTCAGCTTAGCCAGCAGATCCAGGCTCAGCTCCATGTTCGCCGGGCAGATCAGCTCGCCAGTTGATTCATCAACGTAATCTTTCGCGGCTACTTTTCCTGCAATGTATTCAACCGGAACTTCGATGTGTTTGATATCATCTTTTTCCAGCTGGCGGATGTGGCGCGCGGTGATACGGCGACCTTTTTCCACATACACTTTGCCGTCGGCTTCGATGTCGAACGACGCGGTCTCACCACGCAGACGTTCCGGCACCAACTCCATCTGCAACTTGTTGTCGCGGATTTCAAAGATCACTTTCTCAAAGAACAGGTCCAGGATCTGCTCAGTGGTATAGTTCAGTGCACGCAGAATGATGGTTGCAGGCAGCTTACGACGACGGTCGATACGGACAAACAGGTTGTCTTTTGGATCGAATTCGAAGTCCAGCCATGAACCACGGTAAGGAATGATGCGTGCGTTATACAGTACTTTACCGGAAGAGTGCGTTTTACCTTTATCGCTGTCGAAGAAGACGCCCGGGCTACGGTGCAGCTGGGAAACGATAACACGCTCAGTACCGTTGATAACGAAAGTACCGTTGTCCGTCATGAGTGGAATTTCACCCATGTAGACTTCTTGTTCTTTAATGTCTTTTACGGTGCCTTCCGGCGCTTCGCGCTCGTAGATCACCAGACGCAGTTTTACGCGCAGCGGTGCGGAATAGGTCACGCCACGGATCTGACATTCCTGAACGTCAAACACCGGTTCGCCAAGGCGGTAGCTGACGTACTGCAGCTCGGAATTACCGCTGTAGCTCTGAATCGGGAACACGGAACGGAAGGCTGCTTCCAGGCCGTACTGCCCTTCAGGATCTTGCTCGATAAACTTCTGGAACGAGTCAAGCTGGATAGAAAGGAGATATGGAATGTCCAGAACTTGTGGACGTTTACCAAAATCCTTACGAATACGTTTTTTCTCGGTATAGGAGTAAACCATAGGGTTCCTCAGCTCGCTGACAAGTCGACCCATCTGTCCGACGAAGGGACAGTTTGTGCAACACCATTTTGTGGACCGGAAAATTGAATACTTTCCGCAATACCTGTTGCTATCACGCTTAAACCATTTCATTGCGATTTACACAGAGCGAGCACCCTGTCGCAGTATATTAAGTCGTCGATAGAAACAAGCATTGTCAGGACAACCAGCAGTCAAACAGTGTGAAATGCTGCTGATGCCTTACAGCGCAAAAAGGCTGGTGACTAAAAAGTCACCAGCCATCAGCCTAATTGCTTAGGCTGCAACCAGAAAAGTTGGCTTATTTAACTTCAACTTCAGCGCCAGCTTCTTCCAGAGATTTTTTCAGTGCTTCTGCGTCGTCTTTGCTCACGCCTTCTTTCAGCGCAGCTGGAGCAGATTCTACCAGGTCTTTAGCTTCTTTCAGACCCAGGCCAGTTGCGCCACGTACTGCTTTGATTACAGCAACTTTGTTCGCGCCAGCAGCTTTCAGAATTACGTCGAATTCAGTTTTTTCTTCAGCAGCTTCAGCCGGGCCCGCAGCTACAGCTACAGCAGCAGCAGCAGAAACACCGAATTTTTCTTCCATTGCAGAAACCAGCTCTACAACGTCCATTACGGACATAGCTGCTACTGCTTCAATGATTTGATCTTTAGTGATAGACATTTAAATTGTTCCTGAAAATCAGAATAAGTTTATACGTAAGCAAATGCTTTATAAAGATAACTGCGATTAAGCAGCTTCTTTCGCATCGCGTACAGCAGCCAGAGTGCGAACCAGTTTGCCAGCCGCAGCTTCTTTCATGGTTGCCATCAGGCGTGCAATTGCTTCTTCGTAGGTCGGCAGGGTTGCCAGGCGATCGATTTGCGATGCCGGGATCAACTCACCTTCAAAGGCTGCAGCTTTGACCTCAAATTTTGCATTCGCTTTCGCGAACTCTTTGAACAGACGAGCAGCAGCGCCCGGGTGTTCCATAGAGTATGCAATCAGGGTCGGACCAACAAACGTGTCTTTCAGGCACTCGAACTGAGTACCTTCAACTACGCGACGCAGCAGGGTGTTACGAACAACACGCATGTATACGCCAGCTTCACGACCTGCTTTACGCAGTTCAGTCATTTTGTCTACAGTAACGCCACGGGAATCCGCAACTACTGCAGACAGCGCGCCTTTGGCTACTTCGCTGACTTCAGCAACAATCGCTTGTTTGTCTTGAAGATTTAAAGCCATTAGCTTTGCTCCTGGATGTTTGCCGGAACTCATGTTCCGGAACTCACTTCACTCGACCCAACGGGAAGAGCGTCTTAATACGGTGAGCAGAAACAAGCCAGAGTATTTAAAATAATCTTAGCGTTCTGTCACCGTCTACGCAGGGGATTAAGTTTCTTGCGAAACACCTGCGGTCTTCGACGGAGGCCTGGATAGGCCAGGCTCCAACGAACAATTCTTTTAGCCGCTAACTTTTGTTAGCAAACGTGGGGGTAAGATTGTAGACAAAATCACCGCCCACGTAAAGGCATTAGTTTGCAGCAGCGCTCAGGCCAGCCTGGTCAACTGCAACACCTGCACCCATGGTGGTGGAGATGCTAACTTTCTTGATGTACACGCCTTTCGCCTGAGTTGGTTTTGCTTTTTTCAGCGCAACCAGCAGAGCTTCCAGGTTTTCTTTCAGTTTGTCAGCGTCAAAGTCCACTTTACCGATGGTGGTGTGGATGATGCCGTTTTTGTCGTTACGGTAACGAACCTGACCTGCTTTAGCGTTCTTAACTGCTTCAGCAACGTTAGGAGTTACAGTACCCACTTTCGGGTTTGGCATCAGGCCGCGTGGACCCAGAACCTGGCCCAGCTGGCCAACAACGCGCATTGCATCTGGAGAAGCAATAACAACGTCAAAGTTCATTTCGCCTTTCTTGATCTGATCAGCCAGATCTTCCATACCTACCAGTTCAGCGCCGGCAGCTTTAGCAGCTTCAGCGTTTGCACCCTGAGCAAATACAGCTACGCGTACGGAACGGCCAGTACCGTGTGGCAGTACAGTTGCGCCACGAACGTTCTGATCAGATTTACGAGCGTCGATGCCCAGGTTAACGGCAACGTCAACGCTTTCAACGAACTTAGCGGTAGCCAGTTCTTTCAGCAGAGCGATAGCTTCGTTGATGTCGTACTGTTTGGTCGCATCAACTTTGTCACGGATCACGGACATGCGCTTGGTCAGTTTAGCCATTTCTTAGTCCTCCACTACCAGGCCCATGGAACGTGCAGTACCTTCGATGGAGCGAGTCATCGCTTCAATGTCGGAACCAGTCATGTCGGCAGCTTTGGTCTGCGCGATTTCCTGCAACTGAGCGCGGGAAATTTTACCCACTTTGTCTTTGTTCGGCTTACCGGAACCAGACTTGATGCCCGCTGCTTTCTTCAGCAGAACTGCTGCTGGAGGGGTTTTGGTAACGAAAGTGAAAGAACGGTCAGCGTAAACAGTGATTACAACTGGGATTGGCAGACCTTTCTCCATGGATTCAGTTTTGGCGTTGAACGCTTTACAGAATTCCATGATGTTCACACCCTGCTGACCCAGAGCTGGACCAACTGGTGGACTTGGGTTCGCCATACCTGCTGCAACCTGCAGCTTGACGTAGGCTTGTACTTTCTTAGCCATTCTAAAATCCTCTGATTGGGTAATAACGCCTCGGAGAGGCTCCCCGTGAATAAAATTCGTTTTACGGGTCGGAACCCATAAAAACAAAAGGCGCGAAATTGTATTCCAATCTCGCGCCCTGTGCAACGATTAAATCGTCGCTTTTTTGATCGCTGCTTAGGCTTTTTCTACCTGAGCAAAGTCCAGCTCTACCGGGGTCGCACGACCAAAGATAGAAACGGAAACTTTCAGGCGGGACTTCTCGTAGTCCACTTCTTCGACGACGCCATTAAAGTCAGCAAACGGACCGTCGTTAACACGAACCATCTCACCCGGTTCAAACAGCGTTTTCGGACGCGGTTTGTCACCCACCTGCTGGAGGCGGTTCATAATCGCATCAACTTCTTTGTCGCTGATTGGCGCCGGACGGTCAGATGTGCCGCCGATAAAGCCCATCACGCGTGGTACGCTGCGCACCAGGTGCCAGCTCGCGTCGTTCATCACCATCTGAACCAGCACGTAACCCGGGAAGAATTTACGTTCGCTTTTGCGACGTTGGCCGCCACGGATCTCAACCACTTCTTCGGTCGGAACCATAACTTCGCCAAATAACTCTTCCATATTGTGTAATTTGATATGCTCACGCAGCGACGTAGCTACGCGGCCTTCAAAACCGGAAAACGCCTGAACGACGTACCAGCGCTTTTTAGGGGCTTCAGACATCTCAGAACCTCAGGCCAGTGATAAAGGATACCAGGCGAACCAGAATACCATCCAGTCCCCACAGGATCAGTGACATTACAGCGGTTACCGCCGCTACAATCAGCGTGGTGTGCAATGTTTCCTGGCGAGTCGGCCAAATGACCTTGCGGACTTCGGTACGCGCTTCGCGGGCAAACGCAACGGTCGCTTTGCCTTTCGTCGTCAACAGCGCGACACCACCCGCCGCAGCAATCAGAATTACCACTGCAAGCGCGCGTAGCGGCAGCATCATGTCACGATAAAGATAGTTGCCGACAATCGCCACAATCAGCAGCACGGCTACAACTACCCATTTCATCGCTTCCAGGCCGCGCCCGCTCCCTTGAGCTTCGGTATTCGCACTCATAAACCAACCTGTCAGAAGTATTCTACAAACATTTTCACCCCGCGAGTGCGAGGCAAACCAATCGAAATGCTATTCGCTTTTCGTATTATACGCTCTCCGCAGAGCCTGTCTCAGCAATGATTATGACAAAATTAATCACTGATGAGCCAGGTTCTGATGTGAAAGCGTGCAAAAAGGGCATCAAATGATGCCCTTTTATTGCGCATTGCGTCAAATGTTATCAGCGATTAGCCGAGAACTTTAGCAACAACGCCCGCGCCAACGGTACGGCCGCCTTCACGGATTGCGAAACGCAGACCGTCGTCCATCGCGATTGGGTGGATCAGAGTCACAACCATCTTGATGTTGTCGCCTGGCATTACCATCTCTACGCCTTCTGGCAGTTCGATGGTACCGGTCACGTCAGTTGTACGGAAGTAGAACTGTGGACGGTAGCCTTTGAAGAACGGAGTATGACGGCCGCCTT
>NZ_QFRV01000083.1:0-17823 GCF_004136805.1 Enterobacter cloacae complex sp. GF14B | reverse complement strand
GCTGGAACCTTGTTCCAGCGCGGCGGCAAGGCGCAGGGCGTCCGTCTCCGTACAGCCAACGGTACTGACGGCCACCACCTGCGGTTTGCCCTCGGTGAGCGTGCCGGTTTTATCAAAGACAAGGGTGTCCAGCGTGCTTGCCCGTTGCAGGGCGTCAGCATCACGGACCAGTACGCCAAATTCGGCGGCGCGTCCGACGCCAGAGATAATCGACATCGGCGTGGCCAGGCCAAGGGCACAAGGGCAGGCGATGATCAGCACCGTGGTGGCGATCACCAGGGTGTAGACAATCTGCGGCGCCGGGCCGAAGAAATACCAGATCGCCGCGCTCAGCAGGGCAATACCGACGACCACCGGCACAAAAATGGCGGAGATTTTATCGGCAAGCTGACCAATCTCCGGCTTACTGCTCTGCGCCTGGCGGACCATGCGAATGATGCGTGACAGCGTGGTATGGCTGCCGACCGCGCTGGCGCGGAACAGCACGCTGCCGTCCTGTACCACCGTACCCGCATGCACCGCATCGCCCTGAGATTTCTGCTGGGGTATCGGCTCGCCGGTCAGCATCGCTTCATCCAGCCAGGCATCGCCCTGGGTGATTTCACCGTCGACGGGCACGCGGTCGCCGGTGGTCAGGCGCAGCGTCATTCCCGGCTGTACCTCTGAGAGCGGAACGCTTTTTTCCCCGTCGTCCGTGACCACGCGGGCCGTCGGCGGGGTTAAATCGAGTAATCTTTCCAGCGCTTTCGACGAGCGCTGACGCGCGCGGGCTTCGAGCATATGGCCTAAGTTAATCAGACCGATAATCATCGCACTCGCTTCATAATAGAGATGGCGCGCCTCCATCGGGAACCACTGCGGCCAGACGTTCACGCTCATCGAATACAGCCACGCCGCGCCGGTACCGAGCGCGACCAGCGTGTCCATCGTCGCGGTGCGGTTTTTCAGGCTCTTCCAGGCGCTGGTATAGAAATGTCCGCCAGCAAACACCATCACCGCAAGGGTAATCAGACCAATCACCAGCCACAGGGTGCGGTTGTCAGCGGTGACCATCATGTTGTCACCCATCATGCCCCACACCATCACCGGAATACCGACCAGCAGGGCGACAATCGCCTGCCAGCGGAAACGCTTCATAGTGGCGACAGCCGTTTCCTGCTGGCGCTCGCGGCGCTCGGCATCATCTTCGATGGCCTCCGCCCCGTAGCCCGCTTTCTCCACGGCCTGCACTAACTCTGCGGCGGAGGCGCTGCCCATCACCAGCGCAGTACGCTCCGCCAGGTTTACCCGTGCCTGTGCGACGCCCGGTACCGCCTGTAAGGCGTTTTGTACCCGGGAGACGCAGCTGGCGCAGCTCATGCCGTTGATCAGCAGCTGTTGGCTGTCATCAATGTCATCAGCTACCGGAAGCTCAGGAGTGGCCGCTGTCAGTGCTTCCGACGGGGATGATGACTCTGCCAGCGGTTTAGCCTTTGGGTGGCTTAACTCCGCCCCGTAACCGGCCTGTTTAATGGTATCAATCAGCGCGTCGGCGCTGGCGCTGCCGGTCACGGCGGCATGATCGATAGTCACCTCAGCGCTTTCCACGTCAGGACGCTGCTCCAGGCTTTCTTTAACGCGTTTGACACAGTGGCCGCAGGAGAGGCCGTCCAGTGTCAGGTCAATAGTGTGAGACATAACAAAACTCCCGTATAATGTTCTGGTCAATTGTTGACCTTCACTCTGCTTTTCGCTAACTGTTATGAAGGTTAAACCTTCCATCAAGGGGAAGGTCAAGAATTTAAATTGCTGATTGAAAGGGATTTTTAAAATCAGCGTCCACATAGCGTCCACACTTCGACAAAAGTGTCCACATTACAATGACAAAGCCCCGCTTATTGAGCGGGGCTTTTTTCATAACAAGTTACTCTTCATCGTCTGAAGGTAGCTCTGTTTAATGACATAAACTTGGTTTACTTCCAACCACAAGCTTTTTGAAGCGGTTTCACTGCATCTGAAAGGCCCTTCAGATCGAAGGTTGCACTCACAGGGGCTTCATTGTATGGGGTGATTCTGGTGAACATTTTGTCTGCTTTGGCTAGAGATTTAATGAAATCAATGTCACTACCCTTGTAAAAAACCGCTTTGGTATCAGTTGAGATAGACCATTCTTTTTCAACTGCTTTCTGCTTATCCAGGCGGTAGAGCATGCTCGTTTGCTCAAGGCCCAGGTACACATCCCAGTTAATGAATACCTCCGTTTTCTTTTCGCGGCAGGCTACATACATTGTTGGAATCACACTTTCACCAAAAGGTGTTCGAATGTAATCATTACTGTTAAGTGAGAGGATTATGTTTTTTGAGTCGTCTACCGGTGAGGTGCTAATCGATGTTTGCCACTTGCCAGGGTTAGAAACAGTATCTTGCGCAGCCTCAGTTTCTGCGGATGTAGTCTGCGGGAATAACTTGTCGAAACATGCCAGCCTTTTAGTGCCATTAATTTCACTTTGGCACTCTAACAACTTCGCTCGGTCAGGTTGCTGATAATCATTTTTTGCTGACGTGTTTATCGAGCTTGTTGTAGTTTTAAACGTTGGTGAGAAGAAGCGATCGTAACAAGATAGTCGTTTATCGTCGCCTTTCTCCTCGGGGCATTGATCCCTACTCTCGAATTTCTCAGCATTTTGTGTTCGTGATGGCGGTATTGATTTGTCGTAACAAGAAAGTCGTTCAGCATTATTTTCCATACCCCGACATTCAAGGACTGCATTGAAGTTTTTATGTTCACTTCCTGCGTACACAGACGCTGCATTGAGTGCCACAAATGATGCTATTAAATTTAAAAAAAGCTTTTTCATTTAATCATCCTTTTGGTCTTATCAGGAATACAAGGTTACCGATGATTATGTTGCCTATAACCCAAACACTAACGATTGCCATTAAACCTAGACCTGTACCAATTGCAGCCCCAGATCTTTCTGCATCGGAAGTTGCGTGATTTATTACATCACCACTACCAACTAATCCTGCGAAGAGGCAGTAGATTATAAATAAGTTGAACAATATAAAAGACCACTTGATGACTTTTCCAAAAAGTGAACGTCGTGGCTTTTTAAGTTGCTTCCCACATGACGGCAACGCAATGCTGTATCACTTACATCCTTAAGATACTCTGGGCAGCTAACCAATGCCATAAACCTATCTTCTATGATTAATAAAATATTGTCTTTTTGTTACAAATAATTTTGATTTTATCGGATTTGGGCGCATTGACAAGAGAAAAACATCATTACAGCGCAGGGTTTTTGTTAAATAATCAGGTTGAATTGATTATTTCCATAGTGCAAGGAGGGAAAGGCATCGCGTGGGATATCAGCAAAGGATGAGTTTCTTAACATCAAATCGGCAACGTGCAACGATTTGAGCGCCGCTCGCTTCATTCCGCCGCAGTTGATGGGCGCAATACCAGAAGGCAATGGATCGCTCGGTGATGGAAGCAATGAAGGCATTCATGACTGGCTCGGTCAGGAAGTGATACGCTTCAATTCCTACGCTCTGCTCAAAGACGAGGGACCCATTCTACCCGCCGCGCATCCTGCGGCAGTTCTCCTTGAGTAATTTTCAATCACCGCATAACCGACCAACCGTTCTGCACTAAATTTATCGCCCCTCACACTGAACCCATAAGCGCCACACTGGCAGCCGCAAACTGCAATTGACCCCGCGTACACCTAGAAGCGTAAAAGGCAGGAAAGGCCGAAAAATGGCATTTAAATGCATCTCCTCCCTCACCTCTTTCGCGTGGGCTGTTCCCCCGTCACCTGCGCCTGACAAACTTGCGTGTTTATGTGCATTTGCAGATTCACCGCTAGATAGAGGAGATACTGTCGCTATAGGACCAAAAGACGACCAATTTTATTGTGCAGTTTTATGCATAATTGTGCAGTTGGAAGTTTGTCCATCAGATTGACTTCAGATACAAATTCAATGTATTTTAATCCAATACGTGTCCTATCTGTTTCTTTACTAAATATTCGAGATACATCAAATGGCTAATGAAAACTTAGATATTGACTCCAAGACAGCAGAAGAATTATATGAATGGTATTTAGAAGATAAATTAATTATAAATCGAAGATACCAAAGAAAGTTAGTATGGTCCCTTAACGAGAAAACCGCATTGATCTCATCAATGACTCAACAGTATCCTATCCCTTTGCTATTATTCGTTTCCATTGACAACAAAAGAGAAATTCTCGATGGTATGCAAAGACTAGAAGCTTTAATGAGTTTTATTGAACAGCGATTCTCGTTAAATGGCAAATACTTTGATTTAGATGCTATTGCATTAACAAAAGAACTAAAAGATAGTGGCAAAATTCAACAAAAAGAACCAGTGTTATCTCGTGAAAGCTCCGCATTAATTGCTCGCTATAGATTTGCCATATCGGAATACTCCTCAACTGAGGATCACATTGACGAAGTATTTCGCCGTATAAATTCCAATGGTAAGATTTTATCGAAACAAGAACTACGGAGCGCGGGTTGCGTAAGTAATTTTTCAGAATTAGTGAGAAAAATCTCAACCATTATAAGAGGTGATACTACTCATAGCGATATAATGGGACTTAATAAAATACATAACATATCCATTTGCAATGACGGTCTTGATTATGGAATAAATATTGATAACCATTTCTATATTAGAAATCATATAATTAGTAGGCCTAGTATCAGGGATTCTGACGACGAAGAGTTAGTCGCAAACATCTTAGGTTATATTTTCTTAGATGACAAGCCTACATCGGGGTCATCATCACTTGATACATTTTACGGTGAAGGTTCGACGACTCATGCAATCCATACACGAACCCAATTAGAGAATTATATTCAGACAAATAGTGCGGAGAAAATTATAAATAATTATCTCATCGTATATGAGATGATTCAAAAGCTATTTGATGATAACGATTTGAATTTCAGAACACATATTCTAGGCAATACGTCTTCATCTCAAGAATGCCCACGTTACTATCAAGCGGTTTTTCTTGCTTTGTATGAATTAGTAATAAATGAAAACATGCAACTTGATGATGAACAGAAATTTATCGCACAGCTCGGGGACAGTGTACAACGTTCAATGGTACAAACCGAAGGTGGTCGCTGGGCAGCTAGCGCTCGTCAGAAAAGTGTCGAAGACTTATGCGCTTTAATTAAACGATATTTTAAAGAGTCAGAACGTAAATTTATCAATCATGCATGGCAAACGCTGATAAGAACCCTACTTAATAATTCAAGAACAGAACAGCCAAATTATGATTTTAAACAGGGTTTATTCATCCTGTCAGGCGAAAACAAAATAGATGAAGATTGTTTTATTAATATTGTTCAAACGGCTGTAGCAATTAATAATATCGGTAGGGAAGCAAATGGTTATATCTTGGTAGGCATCTCCGACACCAAAGCTACGGCAGAAAGAGTTAAAAAATTATATGGTGTTACACCTATTGAGTCTAATGGATACTTCATCAATGGAATTGATCATGAAGCCATAATTCATTCAAAAAACATAGATAATTACTTCCTGTTCATAAAACAAAAAATCGAATCGTTTAAATTTAGTGATGCATTAAAACAGCAAATACTGAAAGATATTTCATTATGTTCATACGAAGGGTTGCATGTTTTGAAAATCGAAATAAAAAGTGTTGGAGAAGTCTGCCACTTTGAAAATAGTTATTATATAAGACAAGGATCAGCTACGCATTTAATTACTGAAGGTGAAGCAATCAGTAATTTGCATAGATCATACTACTCATAATCATTTAAGCACTATGAAGGTGTCACATGCCTCCATAGTGCATTTTTTAAAAACGTCAATTATTTTTTCCTTGCATTTTATCGCTATCATTCTTTTAATGATTTAGTACAAATATTATCTATAGAGTTGAAATAATTTAGCTCCGCTGCTTAAACTTATGCATTCTGTTCAGTGTAATCACTAAACACATTAACTACTTACCATTCGGCTTGTATAACCTCAGGTTTAGGAACGCTATCTTTTTGCTCTTCACGTGGAGGTATATACTGACTTTGCGAATCGCGTTCTTCATGAGACGACACGTGATAATAAAGTCAGTTTTGATAGTCAGCTTCTGGCTCATAATCATTAAAGTACTTGCCCACGTCTACCCCCAATTATGTGCGCAATCCTTAGTCTTTCAAGGAGGACGTTATTCTCCCGTTTCCTTTGCGCTTTTACTCTATGCTTAACTTCATCGCGGCACTGGTTCGAGAACTCCTTCGCCTTCAGCTTCGCTGTACAAGCTTGGCAGAGCTTTACATCGCCATAGGTTACTTAACTCTGCATCACAATCACTTGCCTTACAGTACATCGCTTTAGTCTTTTCCACTAAATAACCATCGTTCAGGTAAACAAGATGCTCCTAAAAGAAAGCGAGGCCCCGCGCCGAAGTGCATCAATATCAGGTATGGACTTAATCCCCAAATGAGGAAAGCTGATAACGACGATGATCAGTTATTAACGCAGCCCTCACAACACTACTGCGCTGAGTTGCTAACTCATCGCGGATAGCCGACGACACTTTCATGTAATTTTGGTCTGATTTATCGCAATCTGAAGCAGACATATGATTTGCAAGCGTCTCTAATTCATCAGCAGGTAATTTCTGCCGTTCTGGTTTGTAGTTTCTAATACTTTCATTAAGCCGCTTTTTCTGTTCACGGCTAATTTGACCAATTTCATACTGCTCTGGTTCTTCTTGTGGTGAATTTAGCCCGCTCTATTTGTATATTTTTCATATTCTGTACAGTTTTTAACACGAGTCCAAGAGGACGCAGACGCGCCCTTAAGGTCAAAACCCGTATCTATGCGGTCTGAAGATTTGAGTTTCAACCTCACAATGCGATAAGAATGGGGACCCATTTCTACGAATGAAATGCTGGACGCAGGTATAACCAGGACCTTAATAGCCTACTGATATTCGCCGTAGCTGGTCGGCTCGTTTTCGTATTGTTACCAGGCGCGGAGAACAAGTTTGGAGAGGGAAACAAAAGGGCCACCCTGCAAAGTGATGTAACCCTGCCAATCTCACGCGTGAGTGGCGCGATGCAACTCGCCAAAGATAGCGCTAACTTTGTCAGTTAACTCCTGATTTCTCAGGCGACGCAGTTAAAGCCAGGCTGATAATTGCGCTCCCCATAAAAACTGGAATTGGCGTATACCCCAACATGACGCCTAGGCCGTTGCGTACTTAGAGGTTTCCTTCATAGGGCGTCCATTTTCGTGATCGCTGTTGCCGTCCAGAGCGTAAACATCACTGTTTTTTTTTAGATGTATTTGACGACATTACCCGTAGTGCTACCCAACGCCGGATCAAACGACTTGAGTTCACAGCCGGGCTGTTTACCATACTAAACAGTTTACTATTCCGCATCCTCAAGCGTTGCGTAGTCTTCCATGAACCTCTTTCAACTCTGCATTGTGCTCTGGTGCTGTAAACAACAGGCCATGCCAGTACTGAGTACCGTCATAATGGGATTCAGCGACGCAAAGACCGAAAACAGGAAGTTCGCGGAGTGCGAGTTCAGCACAAATTTGATGCCATATTTGATCGAGATACCGCTGTGATCGGCGTGGGCTTACCACCGCATTGCGATTCTACTGATGGCTAGGGGGGAAGCATACAGTCTGAAAGCGGAAAATATTGTCGGTATTAGGGTTATGTTTACCCTGACAAAGAACGGTGAAAGACGCGTTGTTCCGCTATCGGATGATATCGCCAGGAAAATCAAAGACAGGGAATCAGGGCGGCTTTTTCGGGTAAGTTATAAAACGTTCCGCTTGAGGATGAAAGAAGCAAAACCCAATTTGCCAGATGCACAGGCGGCCCATGCTTTACGGCACACGTTCGCAACGCACTTTATGATGAAGGGGGCAACATCATTGCTTTACAGCGAATCTTGGGTCATGCGTATATTTCTCAAACGATGGTTTATGCACACTTCGCACCAGATTATTTACTGGACGCTGTAAGCTATAATCCTCTCAGCGGAATGTCCACATTGTGTCCACACTCTGGAGGCAAAGCGGGGGGACGGGTTAGTTAAGTCTGCCAAATACTGATTTGGCGCAGTAGCTTACGGAGATGCGCCTGTCAGAATCCCACCATCAAGGGGAAGGTCAAGGGGGAAATGTGAATATCAGCGATGTTGCGAAAAAAACCGGCTTAACCAGCAAAGCGATTCGCTTTTATGAGGAAAAAGGGCTGGTGACGCCACCGTTGCGCAGTGAGAACGGCTACCGCAGCTATACGCAGCTGCATCTTGATGAACTGACGTTACTGCGCCAGGCAAGACAGGTAGGATTTAACCTTGAAGAGTGCGGCGAGCTGGTTAACCTGTTTAACGATCCGAAACGCCACAGTGCCGACGTGAAAAAACGTACGCTGGAAAAAGTGGCGGAGATCGAACGCCATATCATCGAATTACAGGCGATGCGTGAGCAACTGTTACAGCTGGCAGAATCCTGCCCGGGAGATGACAGCGCCGAGTGCCCGATTATCGACAATCTTTCCGGCTGCTGCCACCGTAAAACCCACGCCTAACAGGCTTTAACCCGCAGGGTAATGCCTTCCACCGCAATGACCTCAACCCGCGTGCCGGCGCTGAGGTCATCGTCGGCCACCACCGGCCACGAACTGTCCCCCACGCGCATATGACCGCGTCCGTTGATCAGCGTGTTATCAAGCGTAAAGCGTTTACCCACGATCTGCTGCCCACGCTGGTTGAGATGCGCGTCGACCGGCTTCTGCGCCTTCACCCGTTTGTTCAGCCAGCGCCACCACAGCCAGGCGGCCAGCAGCGTCAGCACGGCAAACAGCGCGCCCTGCCACTCCCAGCCAACAGGCAGCAGCCAGACGACCAGCCCGGTAATCACCGCGGCAACCCCGCTCCAAAGCAGATAACCGTTGCCGCCAAGCATCTCAGCGGCCAGCAGCAGTCCGCCAAGGCTTAGCCAGAACGCATGAGGATGTGCAACGATGAGCTCGATCATTTTTTACGCTCGTTTCCGCCGTCTTTGATCAGTTCGGCAATTCCGGCGATAGACCCCATCAGGCTGCTGGCATCCAGCGGCATCATCACCACCTTGCTGTTGTTCGCGGAGCCGATCTCCTTCAGCGCATCGGTATATTTTTGTGCGACGAAGTAGTTCACGGCCTGGATATCCCCGGCGGCAATCGCCTCGGAGACCATTTGCGTCGCGCGGGCTTCCGCTTCTGCCGAACGTTCACGCGCTTCCGCCTGGAGGAAGGCAGACTGACGGTCGCCCTCGGCTTTCAGGATCTGCGACTGTTTTTCCCCTTCCGCTTTCAGGATTTCAGCCTGACGCACCCCTTCGGCTTCAAGAATATAGGCACGCTTGGTACGCTCGGCCTTCATCTGCGCGTTCATGGAAGCTATCAGCTCTGCCGGTGGGCGCACGTCGCGGATCTCAATGCGTGTCACTTTGATCCCCCACGGATTGGTGGCTTCATCCACAATGTGCAGCAGGCGGGTATTAATGCTGTCGCGCTGGGAGAGCATTTCATCCAGCTCCATCGAGCCAAGCACGGTACGGATGTTGGTCATGGTCAGGTTGACGATCGCCAGCTCCAGGTTGCTCACCTCATAGGCCGCTTTTGGCGCATCAATCACCTGAATAAAGCACACCGCATCGATGGTGACGTTGGCGTTATCCTTGGAGATGACTTCCTGAGAAGGGATATCCAGCACCTGCTCCATCATGTTGATCTTGCGCCCAATTCTGTCCATGAACGGGACGATCAGGCTTAAACCCGGCTGAAGGGTATTGGTGTAGCGACCGAAGCGTTCGACGGTCCACTGGTAACCCTGCGGGACAATTTTGACGCCTGCGCCCACGATAACCAGCGCAACGAAAATAAGGACGGGAACAACGATGAGCATAAAAACCTCCTGTTTTGCATGCCGTAACGAGAAAAACTGCGTATTTGTTGAACGTAAGTATATCGGCTAACGAACAGGATTTCGCCCCTGTAAAGAGGTGGGAACCGGACTGGCAGAAATAAAACGCCCCGTTCGGGATGCGGGGCGCAAAGCGTTACTTTTCAGACCAGGTATAGCTGAAGTCAGTGATAAACCCATCCCCGGCGTCAGCGATGGCTTTTGATAAGCCCTGATAGTATTTTTCCAGGCCGATGGCCTCTATCTGCTGGATCTGCTCGCGAACGGGAGCGCAGAACAATACCGCATTGCCCGCCCCGACACGTTTGTTGTTCGGCGGCAGATCGCCGGTAATCGCTTTAAACCAGGTTCTGATCCCTTGCTTTAAGCTGTGCGGCGCTTTTGTAAGATCCTCCTGGCCGGTCAGTACCTGTAGGGTAGGGAATTCATTAGCATTGACGGCGGTTTTCATACGCGCAAAGAACGCGGTAAAAAGCTCAAAAGAGCCGAGATCCGTGACGCGAGGCTTGGTGGTTTTTCCGTTTTTATTGCCCATTTTTCCGGCAGGGGCTGTAGGCGCCGGAACCACATTGACCTTATGCAGATCCAGACCAAACAGCAGATTGCAGTGCGCCCGGCGCTCTTTAAGCGGATAGGACATCAGCACGTCAATAAACGCCGTCGCCCTCACATCGGCCAGATCATGGTTAATCAGCCATTGCGAGCGGGCAAATTCCGCGGGGGAAACGAACCAGTCCGGCACCTCAGTAAAGCGTCTGGATTTACCCTTGCCGTCAAACTCGAGAAAGTAAGCTCCATCATCGAAAGCAAAATAGCAGTTTTTAAAGCTACCGATTGTGGTGTTAACGATGAGCGCCTTCTTAACAAAATCGACCACCTCTGCACCCATGACAAAACGCGTGAGTTCAGAAGAATTGATGACTTCCATTAATGTTTCCACATCAGGAACACCAGGCTTCAGGGAAGAGAACTCATAAAAGATATGTGTCATGTTGCTGACTTCCTGTAGTTATAGAGGTGACAATTAGCGAGCAAAAAGTTTAACACTTGCTATAGGTTAAGGCTATTCGCGCTGCGTAGCGGAAAGGATTATGCTAAAGGCTCTTCTTATCACAGCGGTTAATGGAATCGGAATGAATAATAAAAAAAATCTTCTGGATATCAGGGATGTTGGCTTTCGTGTGGGTGATAACACCATCCTTCAGCACGTCGATTTTTGTCTCTCTCCGGGCGAATTTAAACTGATAACCGGTCCCTCCGGCTGCGGCAAAAGCACCCTCCTGAAAATCGTGGCTTCGCTACTGAGCCCAACGGAGGGAACCATCCTGTTTGCAGGAAAAGATATCGCCACGCTTTCACCGGAAAGCTATCGCCAGCAGGTGTCATACTGCGTGCAAACGCCGTCCCTGTTTGGCGACACGGTGTACGACAATCTGGTTTTCCCCTGGCACATCCGCAACCAAACGCCTGATCCGAAAAAGTTTACCGACGATCTGACCCGGTTCGGGCTTTCGCCGGAGACGCTGACCAAATCGATCGCCGAACTGTCGGGAGGGGAAAAGCAGCGCGTCTCGCTGATCCGTAACCTGCAATTCTTGCCGAAGGCGCTGTTGCTGGACGAAATCACCAGCGCGCTGGATGACGCTAACAAGCGCAACGTCAATGACATTATCCATCGCTACGCCCGGGAGCAGAATATTGCCGTGCTGTGGGTGACGCATGATTCAAATGAAATTACCCATGCGGATGATGTCATCACGCTCAGGCCGCAGGGCGGGAAAATGGAGGAGGCTCACCGTGGGTGAACATAACATAACTAACGAATCGCTGGCGCTGTCGATGGTCCTGGTGCTGGTGGCGATTGTGGTCAGCTACCGGGAAAAACTGGGGCTGGAAAAAGATATTCTTTGGAGTATCGCCCGCGCGGTCATTCAGCTCATCATCGTCGGCTATGTGCTGAAATACATCTTCAACGTCAATCATGCCGTGCTGACCCTGTTGATGGTGCTGTTTATCTGCTTTAACGCGGCATGGAACGCGCAGAAACGCAGTAAATACATCGATAAAGCGTTCATTTCGTCGTTGATCGCCATCACTACCGGGACCGCGTTAACGCTGGCTGTGCTGGTGCTTTCCGGCTCGATAGAATTTACGCCGATGCAGGTGATCCCCATTTCCGGGATGATTGCGGGCAATGCGATGGTGGCGGTCGGGTTGTGCTACAACAATCTGGGGCAACGGTTCAGCAGTGAACAGCAGCAGCTTCAGGAGAAGCTAAGCCTTGGCGCGACGCCGAAGGTGGCCTCGGCGAGGTTGATCCGCGACAGCATTCGCTCTTCGCTAATCCCAACGGTGGATTCCGCCAAAACGGTGGGTCTGGTGAGCCTGCCGGGCATGATGTCGGGGCTGATTTTTGCCGGTATCGATCCGGTAAAAGCCATTAAATACCAGATTATGGTGACGTTTATGCTGCTCTCTACGGCGAGCCTGTCCACCATCATTGCCTGCTACCTGACCTATCGGAAGTTTTACAACGCTCGCCACCAGCTGGTGGTGACGCAGTTGAAAAAGACGGGGTAATATCTGCTTTTGTAGGCCCGGTAAGCGTTAGCGCCACCGGGCATTTTTTTGCTAGTAGAGCAACGCGTACAGCTGACGACGATATTTCGACGCCAGCGCGTCACCGGTACCCAGCGCGGCCAGGATCTCCTGGAACATCTTCCGAGCCTGTCCGTCTGCGGCGCCCAGGTCCTTCTGAAGATGGCTAAACAGCAGCTCCAGCGCCTCTTCGTTACGCCCCACCTGATGAAGCTGAAGCGCCAGCTGGCTTGCCAGCGCGGCATCCTGCGGGTTGTCCGCAACCTGCTGCTGAAGCTGTTGAATTTCAGGGGTATCCGCCGCCTGTTTCAGCAGGTCAATCTGCGCCACCAGACCCTGATAACGGGTATCCTGATCCTGCATCGGCACCGTTTTCAGCACGGCTTCCGCGTCTTCAGGGCGGTGCAGTGCAATCTGGGTCTCTGCCAGCAGCAGACCAATCTGGCTGTTCTGGTTCGACAGCTGCCAGGCGTCTTTTAACAGCGGCAGCGCCTCGTCGTACTTGCCTTCCTGCATTAGCGCCATGGCTTCCTGCGCTTTCAGCTCTTCTTCGCGCGGCAGGACTTTATCCAGCAGGGCGCGGATCGCCTCTTCGGGCTGCGGCCCCTGGAAGCCATCCACCGGCTGACCGTTCTGGAACAGGTAGACGGTTGGGATCGCACGCAGGCCAAACTGGGAAGCCACCATCGGTTCGGCGTCACAATCCAGCTTCGCCAGAATGAACTGACCATTGTACTGCGCGGCAAGGCTTTCCAGGACCGGCGTCAGTTGCAGGCAGTGTTGGCTGCGTTCAGACCAGAAGTAGAACAGCACCGGTTTAGTCATTGACTGTTCGAGCGTCTGTTGCAGGTTAGCTTCAGTTATGTTGACGATATTCTGTACGGACATGCGGCATTCTCTTTTATCGGTTTACTCTTTACATGGGGGTAAGCGTGGTCGCTTCAACTCAACCCTGCAAAATTTTGTCCATCATCCGCCCCGGCAGCAGGCGTTTCAACCAGCCGACGGCATGGGTCACCAGCGTGACCGGATAGCGCATTTTAGGGGTATCGCTCTCAAACGCGTGGCGCACTTTGGCAACGACGGCTTCTGGCCCAAGCGTAAAACGCGCCGCGATGCCGGGATTTTCGACCGGTTTGTCCGCCTGCGTCTGGTTAACGTTTTCCGTAAAGCGGGTGCGGATCGGGCCGGGTTCAATCAGGCTGACCTTAATACCGCTGTGGCGCAGCTCCATGCGCAACGCATCGGACCAGGCTTCAAGCGCATATTTACTGGCAGCGTAAGCCCCGCGGCCCGGCGTGGAGATCAGGCCCATCACCGAGGAGGTCATGACAATCCGCCCTTCGCCGTGCGGCAGCATGGCCGGGAGAAGGTGCATGGTAAGCTGATGCGCCCCGAAAAAGTTTGCGGAGAACTGCTGCTCCAGCTGTTCCCGTGAGAGAGTCTGTAGCGGGCCGTACACGCCGTAGCCCGCATTGTTGAACAGACCGTAAAGACGGTTGTTGGTCAGGGCGATAACCTCATCGGCGGCCTGCTCTACGCTCTCTGGCGAATCGAGATCCAGCAGAATGCCGGTAAATCCCAGCCCTCGCATGCGTTCGACATCCTCGGGTTTGCGGCAGGCTGCCAGCACCCAAAACCCCTGACGTTTCAGTTCAAGGGCGCTTTCAAGGCCAATTCCGCTGGAACATCCTGTTATTAAGACCGATTTTTGCATAACTTTACCTGTCAGGTTCTCAGCTGTTTGACGAGTCATGTTTTACTAAAGGAGCCAGCCGGGTTGCCATCCAGTCGGCAATAAACGGCTGGGCATCGCGATTGGGGTGAATGCCATCATCCTGCATCCACTGGGGTTTCAGATAGACCTCTTCCATGAAAAATGGCAGCAGCGGAATATCAAACTCTTTGGCAAGCTTAGGATAGATCGCGCTAAACGCCTCATTATACCGACGGCCGTAGTTAGCGGGCAGGCGAATTTGCATCAGCAGCGGCTGGGCATCGGCGGCCTTAATGGTCTGCAAAATGGTCCGCAGCGTTTGCTCCGTTTGCTGTGGCTGGAAGCCGCGCAAACCATCATTACCGCCCAGTTCGACCAGCACCCAACGCGGTTGATGCTGCTTAAGCAGGGCAGGCAGGCGCGATAAGCCTTGCTGCGACGTATCGCCGCTGATGCTGCCGTTCACGACAGAGGCCCGGGACTGCCATTTATCATTGAGCAGGGCGGGCCAGGCCGCACTGGCGGCCATACGATAGCCCGCGCTCAGGCTGTCGCCCAGAATCAATAACGTGTCCGCAGCCGCCGCGCGGAAGGTCATCAGCATCAAAAACAGGAAGGGCAAATGCCAGCGGAAAACATTGTTGAAGTTCATCGTCTTAAGAAGTCCGTCGGTCAGGGGGAACACGAGCTTTCCATCCTCACCGGAGTTGAACTCGTTGTCAAACGTGCCGAAACCATCGCCCTGATTGGTGAATCCGGTTCCGGTAAGTCCACGCTGCTGGCCATTCTCGCCGGTCTGGACGATGGCAGCAGTGGGGAAGTGAACCTGGTCGGCCAGCCCCTCCACGCGCTTGATGAAGAGGCCCGCGCCGCGCTGCGAGCCCGGCATATCGGGTTTGTCTTTCAGTCATTCATGCTGATCCCGACGCTGAACGCGCTGGAAAACGTTGAGCTACCTGGCCTGCTGCGCGGTGAAAATACCCGTGAAAGCCGCGATCACGCGAAGGCGTTGCTGGAACAGCTGGGGCTGGGAAAACGTCTCGACCACCTTCCGGCACAGCTTTCCGGCGGTGAGCAGCAGCGCGTGGCGCTGGCCAGGGCGTTTAACGGGCGCCCGGAAGTGCTGTTTGCCGATGAGCCAACGGGCAATCTCGACCGTAAAACCGGGGACAGAATTGCCGATCTGCTGTTTTCCCTCAACCGCGAGCACGGCACCACGCTGATTCTGGTTACCCACGACCCGCAGCTGGCCGCCCGCTGCGACCGCCGCCTGCGGCTGGTGAACGGTATTCTTCAGGAGGAAGCATGATTGCCCGCTGGTTCTGGCGGGAGTGGCGCTCGCCCTCGCTGCTGATTGTCTGGCTGGCGTTGAGCCTGGCGGTGGCCTGCGTGCTGGCGCTCGGTAGCGTCAGCGATCGTATGGAGAAAGGGCTTAGCCAGCAGAGTCGGGAATTTATGGCCGGGGACCGGGCTCTGCAAAGTTCTCGTCCCGTGCCGCCGGGCTGGATTGAGGAAGCGCGCAAAGAGGGGCTGAAGGTGGGAGAGCAAATCACCTTCCAGACCATGACCTTTGCGGGCGACACGCCGCAGCTTGCCAGCGTAAAAGCCGTGGATGACATCTACCCGATGTACGGTGACTTACAAACCAGCCCGCCGGGGCTAAAACCGACGGCCGGTACGGTCCTGCTGGCATCGCGACTGATGGCGCTGCTGAACCTGAAACCCGGAGACAGTATCGACGTCGGCGACGCGACACTCAAAATTGCCGGGGAAGTGGTGCAGGAGCCCGACTCCGGATTTAATCCGTTCCAGCTTGCGCCGCGCCTGCTGATGAACACCGCGGATGTGGCGAAAACCCACGCCGTCCAGCCGGGAAGCCGTGTCACCTGGCGGTATAAGTTTGGCGGAACGCCAGCTCAGCTGGAGGCGTACGAAAAATGGCTCCTGCCGCAGCTCAAGCCGGAACACCGCTGGTACGGACTGGAGCAGGATGACGGGGCGCTCGGCAAATCTCTTGAGCGTTCTCAGCAGTTCCTGCTGCTGTCGGCGCTGTTAACCCTGCTGCTTGCCATTGCGGCGGTTGCCGTGGCGATGGGGCACTACTGCCGCAGCCGTTACGATCTGGTGGCGATCCTCAAAACCCTCGGCGCGGGCCGCGCGCAACTGCGCAAGCTGATTGTCGGCCAGTGGCTGATGGTGCTGGCGCTGTCGGCTCTGACCGGCGGGGCGATAGGGCTGCTGTTTGAAAAGCTTCTGATGGTGATGGTCAAACCGGTACTGCCCGCCGCATTACCGCCTGCCAGCCTCTGGCCGTGGCTGTGGGCAATCGGCGCGATGACGACGATCTCCCTGCTGGTGGGGTTACGCCCGTACCGGCTGCTACTCGCCACCCAGCCGCTGCGCGTGCTGCGCCGCGATGTGGTGGCCAGCGTTTGGCCGCTGAAGTTCTACCTGCCGGTGATTATTGCGGTGGCGGTCGGGCTGCTGGCCTGGCTGATGGGCGGCAGTACGCTGCTGTGGGCTGTGCTGGCGGGCGCGGTGGTGCTGGCGCTGCTGTGCGGCGTAGTGGGCTGGATACTGCTTAATGTGCTGAGAAAGCTGACAGTTAAATCACTTCCCATACGGTTAGCGGTTAACCGACTGCTGCACCAGCCGTGGTCTACCCTCAGCCAGCTCTCGGCATTTTCGCTGTCGTTTATGCTGCTGGCGCTTCTGCTGGTGCTGCGCGGGGATCTGCTGGATCGCTGGCAGCAGCAGCTTCCGCCAGAAAGCCCGAACTATTTCCTGATCAACATCGCGCCCGAGCAGGTGACGCCGCTGAAGGGCTTCCTGTCCGAGCATCACATTATTCCCGAGTCGTTCTATCCGATCGTGCGCGCCCGACTGACGCAGATCAACGGCCAGTCGACGGAGGGAAATAAGGATGAATCGCTCAACCGCGAACTCAACCTGACCTGGCAGGCGAAACGTCCGGACCATAACCCGATCGTTGCTGGCACCTGGCCGCCGAAAGCGGGGGAAGTGTCGATGGAGGAGGGGCTGGCGACACGCCTGAACGTGAACCTCGGCGACAGCGTGACCTTCACCGGTGATACCCAGGATTTCACCGCCAAAGTTACCAGCCTGCGTAAAGTGGACTGGGAAAGCCTGCGGCCAAACTTCTTCTTCATCTTCCCGCCGGGTGCGCTGGACGGACAGCCCCAGAGCTGGCTCACCAGCTTCCGCTGGGAAAACGGCAACGGCATGCTGACGCAGCTTAACCGGGAATTTCCGACGGTGAGCCTGCTGGATATCGGCGCGATCCTTAAACAGGTCGGGCAGGTGCTGGAGCAGGTAAGCCGCGCGCTGGAGGTGATGGTGGTGCTGGTGACGATCTGTGGCATATTGCTGCTGCTGGCGCAGGTGCAGGTCGGCATGCGTCAGCGTCATCAGGAGCTGGTTGTCTACCGCACGCTGGGGGCCAGTAAACGGCTGCTGCGCGCCACGCTGTGGAGCGAATTTGCCCTGCTCGGGCTGGTGGCGGG
>NZ_QFRV01000082.1:0-19024 GCF_004136805.1 Enterobacter cloacae complex sp. GF14B | reverse complement strand
GTCCCAGGCGCGTCGGCGGCTTTCTCTGGCGCCGCGGCAGCGGCCACCTCCTGCATATCACCCGGCGTGGTGAATACCCAGCGCCAGGTATCCCCGTTTTCCATCGTCAACGTAACCTCCACGCCGTCCGGCAGATGGGCGGCGTCGCTCCAGCTTTTCAGCCAGCCCTGACGATAAAACCGCCACTGCAATGATTTAACGCCGCTGACAATCGGCACTTCGTCAGGCTTAACGTCCGCCGGGCCGTCAATGACCGGCCAGACGTCGCGATACAAACGCCCCTCTTCCAGCCGCCAGCGCACGCGCTCCAGCTGGACCGTTCCGCTCACGCCATTCAGGGTGGTCAGTTCAAGGGCATCGCCCGCCTGACGAAACAGCTCCGGCTCATTACGCGGGGCGCGCGCCTGAAGCTGGAAAAAATCACGCTCCATCAGACTCCAGGCGCGCTGAAGCTGGTTGAGCTTTGCGGCGCTGGCATCCGTCGCCGAGCTGGTACGCATCGCGCCGTCCAGAATTTGCCAGGCCAGGGTGCTGATCACCGCGAAGATAGTCAGCGCAATCATGATCTCCAGCAGGGTAAATCCGCGCTGGCGTCGCATTTTCTTCACTTGCTCTCTCCCGGCGGAATGATATGCAGGGAAATAACCGGCTGGCTCTCATCGCCTTCCGCATACACGCGTATTGTATTCGCCCAGACGTTGTCGGCCGTTTTCACCCGCTGCTTACGCCAGTTCCACCTGCGCCCGCCCATGATTTCCGTCCCCTGCTGTTCAGCATCCGGGAAGTCGGTTTTCGTGAGCTGTGCTTCCGCCAGCTGGTTTTCCGCCACCCAACTAGCCTGCAAGGTATCGGCCAGGCCATGGGTAAAACGCACGTTCAGGGAGACCGAGTTCATCAGCGCCAGCGCGGCGGTGGAGAAAATCACCAGAGCGACCATCACCTCCAGCAGCGTCATCCCCTTTTGCTTTTTGTTGCCGTTAGCCATCGTTTTCTACCGATACCGGCGCCGCACCTTGCGACACCACGCGGAAATGGTGCTGTTTGTCATAACTTTGCAGCGTCAGCGTAAAGCGGCTGATTTCACCGTCCGGTAAAAAGATTACCTGCGGCTCGGACGTCACCGTCGCGGCCAGGCGCTGCGGCGAGAGCGACACATGCATCTCTTCCGGAAAATCACCTTTGGTGGAAATGCGTCCGGCAGATAATGGCACCCAGTGACGCTCGCCATTTTCATCGGCGATCGTCACCAGCTGATATTTATCGGTGGCGATCACCAGCCCGACAATATTTCCGTCCATCACCGCACGGTCTGAACCATAATCAACGAGCGCTTTTAATTGCTGGCCAAATATATCCGCGCCGCTGCGCGAAGGAATGGTGGACACCACCATCATGGCGCAACTGGCAAATATCACCAGCGCCAGAATAATTTCCAGCAACGTAAAGCCGCGTTGATTTTTCATTATTTCTCTTTCTTATCCAGAGACCAGTTGGTAATGTCATCGGCGGTATTGGCTTCGCCGTCCGGACCGGCTGAGAAGACGTCCACCGCGCCGTGTTCACCCGGGCTCACCAGCAGATAATCATTGCCCCAGGGGTCCTGCGGCAGGCGACGGATATAGCCGTCCGTGCGGTAGCCGTTCGGGATTGGCGCGATTTCAGGTTTGGTCACCAGCGCCTGCAAACCCTGCTCTGTGGTCGGGTAGCGGTGGTTATCCAGCTTGTACATATCCAGCGAGCCTTCGAGCGCGACAATATCGCTGGTTGCTTTTTGCGTATCGGCTTTTTCCTTATTGCCCATTAAATTTGGCACTACCATACTCGCCAGTACGCCGAGAATAACAATGACCACCATTAATTCGAGCAATGTGAAGCCCGCCTGGCGAGCCAGGTTTTTACGTTTTAAAGCCATGATTTAACCTACCATATTATTAAGTTGCAGAAGCGGTTGTAATATTGAAAGCACGATGAATAAAACAATCGTCGCCATGGATACCACCAGCGCCGGTTCAAAGACCGACAGCGTTAATGTAATTCGATGTTGTAAGGCCGATTCCTGATTTTCCGCCGCGCGATCCATTAAATTACCTAATTCCCCGCTCTCTTCACCGGAGGCAATCATATACAGCATGGTGGGCGGGAATAATTTCGCCTGTTCCAGCGCCGCATACAGCGACGCCCCCTGGCGCACGGTGTCGGCGGCCTGCTCCAGCACCTGCCGGGCATAGCGGTTTTCGATACCGTCCATCGCGATATACATCCCCTCCAGCAGCGGCACGCTACTGGCCTGCAAAATACTCAGGGTACGGATATAGCGGGCGCTGTTGATGGCGCAGACCAGCTTTTTAATCGGCGAGCCGTTCACCAGCCAGCTGTGCCAGCGAAAACGGTTTTTGGCATTCCTCAACCAGGTTTTGAAGCCGATAAAGCCGCCCCCCAGAATGCCCACAATATAAATGCCCCAGGCTTGCAGGAAATCACTTACCGCAATCAGCGTCCGGGTGGTGATCGGCAGCTGCTGCTTCATGTGAGTGAACTGCTCGATCACCTGCGGCACCACCGCCACCAGCAGGATGCTGATGACCGCGATGGCGACCACGGTGAGGGTTATCGGGTAGACCATCGCCTGCGTCAGCTTGCTTTTCATCTTCTGGCGCTGCTCGTTGTACTCCGCCAGCTTCTCCAGCACGTCGCCCAGGTGACCGGTTTTCTCCCCGGCCATCACCAGCGTGCAGTAAAGCTTGTCGAAGGTGCGCGGGAACTGGCTGAAGGCATCGAACAGGGTGTGGCCTTCCACCACCTTCTCGCGGATCTCCACCACCATCGCCGCCAGCTTTTTGTCTTCCGTCTGCTTCGAGATCGCCTTCAGCGCGCTCTCCAGCGGCAGCGCGGCGTTGACCAGCGTCGAAAGCTGACGGGTAAACATCGACAGCACCGGAGTGGAGAGCTTCACCCCGGTTTTCGCTTTCCCGCCAGCCGCCGTTTCGCGGGTTTCGGTAATGCTGACGGGCATCAGCTTTTGCTCGCGAAGCCACTGGCGAACCTGCTTCTGCCCCTCGGCCTGTAACGTCCCGCGCTGGGTTTTCCCCGCGGCATCCGTCGCTGTCCAGGCGTAGAAAGCCATTATGCATCCCCCCCACGCTCGGCGGTGACGCGCATGACCTCTTCCAGAGACGTCACGCCGCCGATCACCTTCAGCAGCCCGTTTTCACGCAGGCTGTAGGCCTGCTTAAAAAGCTGCGTTTCGAGGGACATTTCGTCCTTATCTTCATGGATGGCGCGGCGCATGGCGCTGTCCACCACCAGAAATTCATGAATACCGGCGCGGCCCTGATAGCCGCTCTGACGGCAGTGTTCGCACCCCACCGCGCGGTAAATCGCTTCTGGCGGCGCGTCCATAAAGCTGAACAGCGCTTTTTCATTGGCGTCCAGCGGACTGGTGGTCCGGCAGTGCGTACACAGCCGACGCACCAGACGCTGGGCAATGACACCGAGCAACGATGAACCGATTAAGAAGGACTCCAGCCCCATATCCCGCAGACGGGTTATCGCCCCTGCGGCACTGTTGGTGTGCAGCGTCGACATCACCAGGTGACCGGTCAGCGACGCCTGCACCGCAATCTGGGCGGTCTCACCGTCACGAATTTCCCCGATCATTACCACGTCCGGGTCCTGACGCAGAATGGCGCGCAGCCCGCGGGCAAAGGTCATGTCCACGCGCGGGTTAACCTGCGTCTGCCCCACCCCTTCCAGCTCGTACTCAATCGGATCTTCCACGGTCAGAATGTTGCGTTCGTGGCCGTTCAGCGCTGAAAGAATGGCGTACAGCGTGGTGCTTTTACCGGAACCCGTCGGGCCGGTAACGAGGATGATCCCGTGCGGGCGTTCGATCAGCCCTTTCAGCTTCTCCAGTTCTTCATCAATCAGCCCCAGCTTGTTGATGTCGGGCTTGAGATTGCTTTTATCGAGCAGGCGCATCACCACGCGCTCGCCGTACTGGGACGGAATGGTCGACACACGCACGTCGATCGCCTTGCGACCGATGCGCAGGGAGATACGGCCATCCTGGGGGAGACGTTTCTCGGCGATGTCGAGTTTCGACATCACCTTGATTCGCGATACCAGCAGCGGGGCGAGCTTACGCGCCGGTTGCAGCACCGGGCGCAGCACGCCGTCAACGCGAAAGCGAATGCTCAGGGTGCGCTCGAAGGTTTCGATATGAATATCCGACGCGCCGTCCTTCACCGCCTCGCCGAGAATGGCGTTGATCAGGCGGATCACCGGCGAGTTTTCGTCGTTATCGAGCAGATCTTCGTTATCCGGGATCTCCTCGGTTAACGCCATCAGATCGATATCCGCGTCCATGTCGTCCACCAGCTGCTGCGACACGCCGCTGCTCTGCTGCCAGATTTTGGCCAGCATCTCATCAAACGCTTCCGGCGCCAGGGTGATCGGGACGAACGCGCGTCCAAGCACCCGGCGCACCTCCAGCAGTGCTAACGCCGGGGTGTCCTCACGGATATAGACGTCATTGTTGTAAAGCAGAACGCCGTTATATTTTGCGTAGTTGCTGCTACACAGGGATTTACTCAGTTCGTCCACGGTATCCCTCCGCCTTACTCTTTAAACGGATTGCGTGCCGCGGAGGTTTTCACCGGTGCGACGTGAGGGCTTGCTGAAGGAAACGCGGGCAGGACGGCGTTGTCGCTCGGCTCAACAATACCGAGCTTTTTCTCTTCCACGCGCTGCATCTGGCGCACCCGGATCTGGTCATATTTCTCTTTCGAGGCTGCGCTGTAGTTGTCGTCGTCACGCAGGACGGTGGTATGAATAAACACCATCAGGTTGCGTTTAGAGGTATCCTGCGAGGTGTAGCGGAACAGCTGCCCGACCAGCGGGATATCGCCGAGCAGCGGCACTTTGGAGACGGACTGTTTGGTCACATTTTCCATCAGGCCGCCGAGCACCACCGTCTGGCCACTGTGAACCATCACTTCGTTATTGATCGTGCGCGTGTTGAAGGTTGGGCCGAGGCTGGAATCTTCCGTCGCGCTGTTGTCAACGCTGGACACTTCCTGCTCAATCTTCAGGTGGATCATGTCGCCATCGTTGATTTGCGGCACAATCTTCAGCTTGGTACCGACGGTTTTACGCTCAACGGAGTTAAACACGTTGTCGCCGCTGGTGGTTTGCGAACCGGAAAGCACCGGCACATCCTGACCGACGTTGAATGACGCTTCTTTGTTATCCAGCGTGACCACGCTTGGCGTGGAGAGGATGTCGTTTTTGCCGTTGGTGGAGAGCGCGGTCATCAGCGCACCGAAATCACCGTTAAAGAAGCCGGTCGCAAGGCCCGTGAAGCTCGCCCCTTTCATGGTGCCATTTTTAATCTGGCTGATTGGCAGGCCGGTAGCGCCAAACTGCACGCCGCCGTGCTTGCTGGTCCACTGCACCCCAAGATCCAGGCCGTTGCCGTCCTGCACTTCGGCAATGATCGCTTCCACCAGCACCTGCGGACGGCGAATATCCAGCTTGTCGATCACCTTCTCCAGGGAGTTCATCACATTAGGCTGCGCGGTGATCACCAGGGAGTTGGTTGACTCGTCGGCGGTGATATTCAGATCGGTTGAGGCGCTCGCGGTTTTCGCTTTGGCCGCGCCCGGCTTGTCTTTCAGCTGCTCGCCAATCCCGGTCAGCACCGGCACCACTTTGGTGGCGCTGGCATATTTGAGGTAGAAGACGCGGGTGTTCCCCTCGTTATTCTGCTCGCGATCCAGCTGATGGATAAGGGAACGGGTACGCGCGCGCGCATCTTCCGAACCGCTGATCACCAGGCTGTTGGTTTCGTCATCCGCCACCACCTTGGTCGCCAGCTGCGGCGCGTTCTGCCCTTTCTGCTCTTCGTTGTTGAGGTTGTTCAACATATCCGAAAGTTCTTTGGCAGAGGCAAAGCGCAGCGGGATGATTTCGCGGCGCTGAATACCGTCTTTATCGACGCGCTGCACCAGATCCACCAGGCGGTTCACCACCGAGGCTTTACCGGTTAACAGCAGGACGTTGGACGGCTCAAAGTGCACCACGTTCCCGATGCCAGTGGCATCGTTGAGTTGACGCAGCAGCGGGGCCAGCTCGCGAACGGGTACGTTTTCCATGCGCACCACGCGGGTGATGATCTCATCACCTTTGCCCGGGTTCTTGCTGTCTGCCAGCGGCGCACCGGCGGTACGCGCCACGCTTGAGCGCACCACTTTGACCATGCCGTTGTCCAACGGGATCACCGACAGGCCGTAGAGATCCAGCACGCTCAGAAAGAATTGGTAGTACTCATCTTCCGTCAGCACGTTGTAGGTTCGGACCGAGACGGTGCCCTGGACGGACGGGTCGACCAGAATGGTTTTGTTGAGATTGCGGCCTACCGTATCGATAAACTCGCGAATATCAGTATTTTTAAAACTCGCGCTAAAGTTAGCTGCAAGCAGCGAACTGGAATATAACGACAATGCGGTCAGCGCCACGCACGCCCAGGGAAATTTTTTCATGTCTGCACACTTGTTAATTGTTTAGAACATTAACCCGAATATTTTCAAGGTGAGCGTGACGCCGCACGACGACATCCGCTTCTTTCATTTTCGACCAGTTGGCAATAATGCTTTTCGCTTTTGCTTCATCGGTCATATCGACAGAGTTAACCTGAACCGCTACATCGCCTTTTTCCAGACCTGACTGACTGTAAAAGGCGGAGGCATTCCTTGGATTTATCCTGTAGCCTTCCAGTCGGCCTTTTTCAATGATGGGTTTTAACACCAGATAATCATCAAGATGCAAACTTTCTGCGCCAGCATCTTTCGTCGATTTTGTAACCGGGCCGCTATCCACGCCCCCCTTAAAATAGTCCGGTTTATTTAACGCCAGTACCTGCGTAGCACCTTCATAATTAACCACCACATTATCTTTGTTTATTTCCTGAATAAATGCGTCGTTAAATCCGGCGAGAGGTTCACCCTCACGGTAGCTTCGCTGACCGCCTGGGGTTTTGATAACAGCAAAGGAGAGCCAGGCGTCATCACTGCGTACAATGCCCTCTATCTCCGCTGCCAGCGGGGCTTTTGCCGCATCCACTAAGTTTTCCTGACGGACGGCAGCCGTAAAAAGCGTGAAGGGTTTATCTTCGCGCGTTTTTTTCAGCGGCTGTAGATCAGCTTTAGCCAACTTATTCGTAACTTTTTTATAATCTTTTAAGGTGAGATACCCTTGCTGGCCGCTAAAAATGAGCAGCACAAACATAATACAAGGCGTTACCCACCGTGACAGAAATGAGAACCTCATTTTTTATCCGGCCTATAGCAAAGCAAAAATAAGCAGCGTCATACTGCGCCAATATGGAGGAAAATAGTAATAAGCTGTTGCAAATACGACCACTGACTTCGCCACCAACTTTCATACAGAAAAATATTGACCGTATAAAATCCAGATGTTAGGCGCGGCCAGCTGGATATTTTTACCCTGTCTGCAAATTGACCGCTCAGGGGCATTACCTTACTTTCTGCTGCTGTTGCTATTCCTAATCAGAGACGGTCAGTCGTTATGTATCAGAGCCACTTTAATTTTAAAAATCCGCCATTCAGGACAATCACCCGTTTATCCGGTGATTTTCTGGTGCCTTATCATCAGGACGTGTTCAACCTGCTGAAAGAGAAAACCCAGCTGGCGGGTATTATCGGGCTTTTTTGCGACGACGCTCCGCTTCTGAGCCACTTCATCGACGCGCTGAAAGCCAGCAGCAATACCGTTATTGCCATCAACGCGTTTCCCAAACTGAGTGCCAGTAGCCTGCTGTACAAACTCAACCCGGGAACGAAAGCGATTAAAGATCGCATGCAGGCGGTGGATGCCGTCCTGCGCCAGTGGCAGGAGGGGAAAGCAAAATCCAGAGTGCTGACCATCGCCCATTCCGAAGCCATGAAGGAGAGCTGCCGTGAAGTCCTGGGAACGCTGCTCACGCGCGCCCAGGAGCTGAACTTCCGGCTCGCCGTGGTGCTGACGGGTGCTGCGGATCAGGAACGCCTGCTAAAGCAACCTGAACTGCGCGAATATACGCACACACATCATGTCCTGCGCCCCCTCACCTGCCGCGAATACCTGAGCTATGTGCAGGCGCAGTGCGAAGAACACGACTGTGAACATTCGCCGTTGCCGCCTGCCCGCGTGCGCAAAATGCACACGCTGACCAAAGGCAACATCAGCAAACTGAACGCGCTGGCACACCTGTCAATGCTCGCCGCCTGGACGGAACGCGCGGCACAGGTCAGCCCACGCCATTTACGTCTGGCGGCGGGAGAGATCCTGCCCGCCAAAAAACACGGTAAGCGCCTGGCAACCGTGGGGCTGTTTGCGTCCGTGCTGTTTGCCGCCTGCGGCTGGTATTTTACCTCGTCGATCGGCGCGCGCCTGCCGATCCAGCTGCCGGTGCCCGTCAGCTGGAAACAGCAGACGCCAAAACCTGAGGCAGCCGTAGTGCCGGTTATCGACAACGAAATAGTTAATCAGCCGGATGCGATGCATCAGCTTTATCTCATGTGGGGGTATGACGCCTCGGCCGACGATGCGCTGTGCCAGAACGCCGCTAAAGTGAACCTGATGTGTAAACAGGGGAACGCGTCCCCGCAGACGCTGGCGCAGGAAGGGTATCCGTGGGTCAGTGAGCTGAAAACCAGCGGTCACCTTAACTATGCAGTGGTCGCCAGGGTCGGAGATACATCAATTGACTTGTTAATGAATAACCGGACCTGGCAGGTAAGCCGCAGCTGGTTTAACCGGCATGCGACCGGCAACTTCACCCAGTTGCACCGCCTGACACCGGAAGGAAAAGACGCGATCGGCACGGCCAGCGACAGCAAAGACATGGTCTGGCTCGATCAGCAGTTAAGCATCGCGTTGAGCCAGCCCGAAACGCATGCCCGGATCTGGACCGCAGAAATGATGAAACGCACCCGCGAGTTCCAGCAAAAAATGCATCTGCACGTGGATGGCATCCCCGGTGAAGAAACGCTGATGCAGCTGATGCGCGTGACCAACAGCACGCCGGGCGTACTGATTCAGGCAACCCGCACCACCCCGGACGCAAAAATGCAGGAGAAGAAAGCCTAATGTCGACCATCTGCCTTGCGGCCCAGCGCAGCTATACAACCGGGGAAGCGGTCTGGTTTTCGTACCGCCTCCCCAGCCTGAAAAACGTATTCGGCAAAACAGCGTTATGGCTGGTCGGCCTTTGCGCCATGCTGGTTGTCGGCCTGTATATGCACGTCTACTGGAACCTGCGCCACCCGGCACCTGAACCGATCAACGCCAGCGTTGCCAAACCGGAAACGCAGCTTTCGGAAATGCATTACGTGTACGTGAGTAAACCGTTCCCGCATCCGCAGCCTAAAGTTGCGCCAGTGCATGTTGATGTTCCACCGATGCAGGATCTGCCGATCAGCAGTGATGATGCCGACTGGCAGCAGGCGCCCGAGGGCGC
Organism: Enterobacter cloacae complex sp. GF14B; assembly: GCF_004136805.1. Lineage (NCBI taxonomy): Bacteria > Pseudomonadati > Pseudomonadota > Gammaproteobacteria > Enterobacterales > Enterobacteriaceae > Enterobacter > Enterobacter cloacae complex sp. GF14B. Next base: position 9,507 of record NZ_QFRV01000082.1, on the reverse strand, counting down.
GGTGCCGCACGATACCTCGCGGGATACCTTACCCGGAACCGAGGCGCATGAGCACGATATCGCCCCCGCCAGCACGAGCAGTGAAGAGTCATCATTAACGGAATTATTTAAGCAGGCATTAAAAGAGCAGGAGCAGGATTATTCTCAAGGAAAAATTCCCGCGCCGCCGGTTGACGAAACGCAGGATAATTCACAAGCGAGTGTAAAAAACAGTGGAAATAGCCGTTCTCCTTTGAGTGAGAAAGGAGAACAGCGGGAGTAAGTATTAATATTTTTCAGGCAGTGCGGTGAGGTTAAGCAATCGACCTTTTTCCACCACAATATATTGACCTTTTTTCAGATCAGAAAGGATTTTGATAATAGTACTACGTGCGAGGTTAGTGTATTCCTGAATGTAATCATAAACGTTAATATCACGTTGCTGATGAACAGTCAGATCGTTAATCTCATATAAAAATTCACGAACAACAGAATACGCACTGCGGGCAACCAGAACATCATCACGTTTGCTCATCACGCATATGTACCAGGAAAGGACTTTGGTCAGGTCAGGCCACAGATTTTTTTCGGTCATCAGCTGGGCGAAGACCTCTTTCTTGATCGAGCGAACGACCGTATTCGTCCGGACAAGGCCGTACATATGGGTGGCGTTGTAATACATTGACGATAGGCCGAAAAGGCATTGTCCGGTGACAGTAAACATGCACAGTTCGTCAGATTCACGTCGAAATTCGACTTCGCCGCTGACGATGACATGAATGTAACCGGAATCAGTAGTGGAAATTTTCTGCCATTTCTTTAACGTTTTTTCTTCAACGCCTGCGGTTGCAGAAATAATTCTTTCCATTTCATATTGTGGACGTAATTTTTTTCCATAGATGCTTAACATTGTTATACCCGATTTAAGATGTGATTTTTTAAAATAAGATGGCCGCGGCATTTACGCCGAACCATAAATTTTTACCTGATGAAAATCTCAAGAATAAAAATAAAAGAGTAAAGTTTTTGATTAATTCGCTACATTACTTAGCGCGCTATGTGTCCATCTTAAATCGGGATAATTTTAAGTCAATTAACTAAAAATGAAATGAGTTTGTACTTAGGATTAATCTGATAGAAACTTAAGAAAATATACTCACTCGGGGGTAATCCGAAGGTTTACCCCTGCCCGTATTTCTCTAAAAGTGCTTCGGCAATCGCCATGGTTTCCACATCCGCTACGCCATTCCATAACTGCGGGCGGAAATGCATCTGGAAAACCATGATGATGCGTTTTTGCTGTGCGGGCGTGCTGTTTTCTGGCACCTCGTAACCGTAGCGCGCCAGCAGATCGAGCAGCGCTGCGGTATCAACCTGCTGATAATGCGGTCGGCCGTTGATATAAAAATTCACCCGCGCCGGATCGGGCCAGGCCCCGATACCCTGCTGCGCCAGCTCGCGCCACGGAAACATCGGGCCAGGATCGTCTTTGCGCTGCGGGGCGATATCCGAGTGTGCCACCACGTTCTGCGGTTTTATGTCGTAGCGGGCGATGATGTCTCTGGCAAGCGGGATCAGCGCCGCAATTTGCCCCGGTTCGAAGGGGGTAAAGGTTTTCACGCCATCGGTTTGCCGCCAGCCGCGGTTTTCCAGCTCAATGCCGACGGAGGTATCATTTATGCGGTTGGTGCCACGCCAGAAGCTGATGCCCGCATGCCAGGCCAGCTCGCTCTCCGGGACCAGCTGCCAGATACGCGGTTTGCCCTGTGGAGCTGGGGGCTTTGCGGGAATGAGATAGTGAGAGCTGACGTTTTTATCGGTCAGGGTCGCAAGCGAGGTGTCGAAATCGTCGGCGGTGTAGTGAATAACCAGCACCTTTATACGCGGGTAAGCCGCCTGCGCCTGATGGCGCGTATCCAGCTCGTACGCGCCTTTATCAACGATGCCCTCTTCCGAGGCGCATCCTGCCAGCAATATCGCCAGCAGGAGGGTTGAGAGCGAACGCTTCATCGACGGGTTTTCACCGCCGTACCACTTACGCTCACCATCAGCATGCTGGCATCTTTCCCGACCGTTTCGTAGTCGATATCAATGCCTACCACCGCATCCGCGCCCAGCGATTTGGCCTGCTCGCCCAGCTCCTTAAACGCAATGTCACGCGCTTTACGCAGCTCTTTCTCGTACGCGCCGGAGCGACCCCCGACGATATCCCGAATGCCGGCAAAGAAGTCCCGGAATATGTTCGCGCCCAGAATCGCCTCACCGGTGACCACGCCGCAGTACTCGGTAATCGGTTGACCTTCCAGGGTTGGCGTTGTTGAAAACTGCATACTTTCTCTCCTTCTTTAGCGTTCAATGCGTTAGCAACTGCATTATCGGTTCGTTACGCTATGATTGAAAGGATAGTTAATAAATAAGGAAATCAACATGCGCTACTCTGCTTTAACGCTTTTAGTGCCATGCGCGCTGGTGCTCAGCGCCTGCACAACGCCGGTCACGCCAGCCTTTAAGGATATCGGAACCCGCAGCGGCCCTTGTATTGAGGGTGGCCCGGACGCCGTGGCGCAACAATTTTATGATTACCGTATTCAGCATCGCGGTAATGACCTGACCGCCCTGCGCCCGTACCTGAGCGATAATCTGGCGAAACTGCTCACCGACGCTTCGCGCGATCCGCAGCATAACGCCCTGCTGTCATCCGATCCGTTCTCCAGCCGCGCCACGCTGCCGGACAGCGCCGACGTCGCCAGCGCATCCACCATTCCAAATACTGACGCACGCAATATTCCCCTGCGCGTGAAGCTAACCCAGGGGACGCAAACCTGGCAGGATGAGGTGCTGATGATCCGTGAAGGCCAGTGCTGGGCAGTAGATGATGTACGCTACATTGGCGGCAGCGTTCATGCCCCGGCAGGCACCCTTCGCCAGTCGATTGAGAACCGCTAACGCATCCGTTAAATAAACGTTAACCCCGTAAAATGTCCGGCATTTCAGGCGGAATGCCGACATTTATACTCGCCCCCCTTTCCCGTCGCTATTTTGTGCTATGTTTAAGAGTAAACACGGGTTATATTTAACTTTTAACGCATAAATATTGCATAACTATTCTGTCAACGGTACTATCTGCGGCCTCAATTGCTATAGTTTGCCTGGATGAGTAAAGACTGCCCCGATGAGTATTAAACTAAACGGCATTAACTGCTTCTACGGCGCACACCAGGCGCTGTTCGACATTACGCTGAGTTGCCCGGAGGGCGAAACGCTGGTTTTGCTTGGCCCAAGCGGCGCGGGAAAAAGCTCCCTTCTGCGTGTTTTAAATCTGCTTGAAATGCCCCGTTCGGGAACGCTGGCCATCGCGGGTAACCATTTTGACTTCGCGAAAACCCCTTCTGATAAAGCGATTCGTGAACTGCGTCAAAACGTGGGCATGGTTTTCCAGCAATACAATCTCTGGCCGCATCTGACGGTGGTGCAAAACCTGATTGAAGCCCCGTGCCGCGTGCTTGGCTTAAGCAAAGACCAGGCGATGGCGCGTGCTGAAAAGCTGCTGGAACGTCTGCGTCTGAAACCGTACAGCGACCGTTATCCTCTGCATCTCTCTGGTGGTCAGCAACAGCGTGTGGCGATCGCCCGTGCGCTGATGATGGAGCCAGCGGTGCTGCTGTTCGATGAGCCGACCGCGGCGCTGGATCCGGAAATTACTGCCCAGATCGTGAGTATCATTCGTGAGCTGGCGGAAACCAACATTACCCAGGTCATCGTGACCCACGAGGTGGAAGTGGCGCGCAAAACCGCCAGCCGCGTGGTCTATATGGAAAACGGGTATATCGTTGAGCAGGGTGACGCGAGCTGCTTCACTAACCCGCAAACCGATGCCTTCAAAAACTACTTATCACACTGATGTGTTAGGGAAATTATAATGAAAAAAGTATTGATTGCCGCGCTGCTTGCTAGCGTCAGCCTTTCCGCTACCGCAGCCCAGACCATCCGTTTCGCCACTGAAGCGTCCTACCCTCCGTTTGAATCCATTGATGCGAACAACAAGATTGTTGGCTTCGACGTGGACCTGGCAAATGCCCTGTGTAAAGAGATCGACGCGACCTGTACCTTCAGCAACCAGGCGTTCGACAGCCTGATCCCAAGCCTGAAGTTCCGCCGTATTGACGCCGTAATGGCCGGTATGGACATCACTCCGGAGCGTGAGAAGCAGGTTCTGTTCACCGCCCCTTACTACGACAACTCGGCGCTGTTCATCGGTCAGAAAGGTAAATACGCCTCCTTTGACCTGCTGAAAGGCAAGAAAGTCGGCGTGCAGAACGGCACCACGCACCAGAAATTCATCATGGATAAGCACCCGGAAATCACCACCGTGCCGTATGACAGCTACCAGAATGCGAAACTGGACCTGCAAAACGGTCGTATCGATGCGGTGTTCGGGGATACGGCTGTCGTGACTGAATGGCTGAAAGCGAACGACAAGCTGGCTGCCGTGGGTGACAAGGTGACCGATAAAGACTACTTCGGTACAGGTCTGGGTATTGCCGTACGTCAGGGCAACACCGAGTTGCAGCAGAAATTCAACGCTGCGCTGGAAAAAGTGAAGAAAGACGGCACCTACGAAACCATCTACAAAAAATGGTTCCAGAAGTAATTCCTGATGAATGAAATTTTTCCTTTAGCAAGCGCCGCCGGGATGACCGTCGGCCTTGCCGTTTGTGCACTGATTATCGGCCTCGTACTGGCGATGTTCTTTGCGGTGTGGGAGTCCGTTAAGTGGCGCCCTGTCGCATGGCTCGGTTCAGCGCTGGTGACTGTGCTGCGTGGACTCCCGGAAATTCTGGTGGTCCTGTTTATCTATTTCGGCTCCTCACAGCTGCTGTTAACGCTGTCGGACGGCTTCACGATTAATCTCGGCTTTGCGCAAATCCCGGTGCAGATGCAGATCGAGAACTTCGACGTCAGCCCGTTCCTGTGCGGCGTGATTGCGCTCTCCCTGCTCTATTCAGCCTATGCGTCACAAACGTTGCGCGGCGCGCTGAAAGCGGTGCCACAGGGTCAGTGGGAATCCGGTCAGGCGCTGGGCCTGTCGAAAGCGGCGATCTTCTTCCGCCTGGTGATGCCGCAGATGTGGCGTCATGCCCTGCCAGGGCTGGGTAATCAGTGGCTGGTACTGCTGAAAGATACCGCGCTGGTAAGCCTGATCAGCGTGAACGATTTGATGCTGCAAACCAAAAGTATCGCCACCCGTACGCAGGAGCCGTTTACCTGGTACATCGTCGCGGCGGCAATCTACCTGGTGATCACGTTGCTGAGCCAGTACGTTCTGAAGCGTATTGACCTGCGCGCAACGCGTTTTGAACGGAGACCAGGCTGATGCTGGATTATTTACCCGAACTGATGAAAGGGCTGCACACCAGCCTGACGCTGACCGTCGCGTCTATCATCGTGGCGCTGATCCTGGCGCTGATCTTCACCATCGTCCTGACGCTGAAAACGCCAGTGCTGGTGTGGATTGTACGTGGCTACATTACGCTCTTTACCGGTACGCCGCTGCTGGTGCAAATCTTCCTGATTTACTACGGCCCGGGGCAGTTCCCGTCATTACAGGAATACCCGGTGATCTGGCACCTGCTCTCTGAACCGTGGCTCTGCGCCCTGATTGCCCTCTCGCTGAACAGCGCCGCCTACACCACGCAGCTGTTCTACGGTGCCATTCGCGCGATCCCGGAAGGCCAGTGGCAGTCCTGCGGAGCGCTGGGCATGAGCAAGAAGGATACGCTGGCGATCCTGCTGCCCTATGCCTTTAAGCGCGCGCTCTCTTCCTATTCCAACGAAGTCGTTCTGGTGTTCAAAAGCACCTCACTGGCCTACACCATCACCCTGATGGAAGTGATGGGCCACGGACAGCTGCTGTACGGACGCACCTACGACGTAATGGTGTTCGGTGCGGCGGGTCTGGTCTATCTGGTGGTCAACGGTCTGCTGACGCTGATGATGCGTCTTATCGAGCGTAAGGCGTTAGCGTTTGAGCGCAGGAATTAACCACGCAAATGCATAAAACGGTATTCATGGAGCGGGTAACCTGATGGGTTATCCGCTTTTTTTTGTGATTAAAATAATACTTAATCATTTTTATTGCATATAAATTCATTAACTGGCATTGTACATCCAGGCCGCAGACACGGCGCATCAATAAGACAGACGGGAGCATTACAATGAAAAAGTTAGTTCTGGCCGCATTACTCGCAACCTTCGCCGCTGGCGCATCCGCCGCCGATAAAATCAATTTTGGCGTTTCTGCCACCTATCCGCCGTTTGAATCGCTGGATGCCAGCAACCAGATCGTCGGTTTCGACATTGACCTGGCGAAAGCGCTGTGCAAACAGATGCAGGCCGACTGCACCTTTACTAACCACGCGTTTGACAGCCTGATCCCGTCCCTGAAATTTAAAAAATACGATGCGGTGATCTCCGGCATGGACATTACGCCAGAGCGCAGCAAGCAGGTCGCGTTCACCGACCCGTACTACGCGAACTCTGCGGTGGTGATTGCGAAGAAAGGAGCTTATAAATCTTTCGACGAGCTGAAAGGCAAGCGCATCGGCATGGAGAACGGCACCACGCACCAGAAATACCTCCAGGACAAGCATCCTGAAGTGAAAACCGTGGCCTACGACAGCTACCAGAATGCCATTATCGACCTGAAAAATGGCCGTATCGATGGCGTATTTGGCGACACCGCAGTCGTGAATGAGTGGCTGAAAACCAACCCGCAGCTGGGTACAGCGACGGAGAAAGTGACCGATCCGCAGTATTTCGGCACTGGCCTCGGTATTGCCGTGCGTCCGGATAACAAGGCTCTGCTTGAGAAACTGAACGGCGCGCTGAAAGCGATCAAAGCTGACGGTACGTACCAGAAAATCAGCGAGCAGTGGTTCCCTCAGTAATCTCTTTTTGCCGGGTGGTCTGGCCTGCGGGGGTGGTCTGTAGGCCGGATAAGCGCAGCGCCACCCGGCAATTTCTCATAGCGGTACAAAGAACCTGAACCGCGCCCCGCTCACGGACTCCATCAGCCTGATCCCACCGCCGTGCAGCTCCAGCATTCTCTTCACGATTAACAGCCCTAATCCCCCACGGTTCTCTCGCGACGCCTGAGGATTTAACGCTGAAGGCCGCTGGAACAAATCGTCGCGCAGCGAGGCATCTACGCCCGTACCATTGTCTGCCACTTCGACCTGAAGTCGTTCATTCTCCTGCCAGACCGCCAGACGAATTTCTCCGCCGCTCGGCGTATGACGGATGGCGTTATCCAGAAGGTTAGTGACCACGCGCTCGATCATCGACACGTCGGCGTTCACCAGCGGCAATCGCCCCGGCACATCAATACGCAGGTTCACCTCGCGCGTGCGGGCGGTAAGCTCAAACTTCTGCGCCACGTCGGAAATCAGTTCAGCCATGGCAAAACGTTCGCGCTGGGGCTTGATGCCGCCGTGCTCAAGACGCGCCAGCTCGAACAGCTGCTGCGACAGATGGCGTACCTTTTGCCCCTGACGCAGCGCGGTAGCGAGGTACTGCTGATGCTCCTGCGGCGACAGCGTGGCGGATTTGAGCGACAGCGTTTCCAGATAACCCAGCAGCGACGTCAGCGGGGTGCGTAAGTCGTGCGAAATGTTGGCGATAAACTCCCGGCGCTGGCGGTCGCTGTCGGCCAGCCGATCCCACTGAGAGGTGATTTTGCGCGCCAGCTCGATAAAGGTATTGCGCAGGATCGCCACTTCATCCTGGCCGGCAGGCTCAAGCGGCTGGGCCGCCAGCTGCTTAATCGCGCTGATGCTGTCCTGCTCCAGCCCGGCCACGTCCAGCGTGAGCTCTTTAACCGGGCGCGTCACCCAGTACCAGAGCAGCACCCCCGCCAGCAGACCAAACAGCGCCACCAGCAGCATCGACCACAGCGCCGTACTCCAGAGCGCTTTGTGCCAGGCCATCTCCGCCAGCGCGTTGGACTCTTCCCCCTGCAAAATAATGTACAGATACCCCTTCAGCTCGCCGTCCTGCCGCAGCGGGGTGGCGCTGAAGACTTTCTTATTCTGGCTTCGGGGATCGTCGCCAAACACCGGCATCACCGTCCCGCTCAGGAAATTCTGTATCGGCGCGAGGTCAATTTTTTGCCGCTGAATGTGCCCCGGCGGGGCGGCATCGGCCAGGATATCGCCATCAGGCGAGACAACATACAGCTCGACGCTCGGATTAAAGGTCATCAGCCGGTCGAACAGCGGTTTTAAGGCGCTGCGATCCACCCTGCCCTGCGAATCCAGAATCGCTTCCCGCTGCACAATCTGCTGCGCCAGCCCGCCGGAGAGCCGCTGCACCATCGCGTTGCCGTACTGCATGCTACTGTAGAGCTGCACCGCACAGGCGACGGTGGCGCAGAGCAGCAGTAACACCGTAAACAGCAGCGTCAGGCGCTGGCTCAGGCTAAAGCGACGCATCATGATTCTGCTCCGCAAATTTGTAGCCTTTGCCCCAGACGGTGCGAACGATCTCCGGCTCGGCGGCATCTTTTTCTATTTTGATGCGCAGGCGGTTAATATGGGTGTTGACGGTGTGTTCGTAGCCTTCGTGCTGATACCCCCACACCTGCTCCAGCAATGCCAGACGTGAAAAGACCTCTCCAGGATGGCGAGCAAAAAAATAGAGCAGTTCAAATTCACGCGGAGTGAGATCGACGTGTTGACCGTTAAGACGCACGGTGCGCGCCAGCGGATCGATAGTCAGACCGTGCGCCTGAATAATGCCGTCCGTCTGCGCCTGGCCCATCGCCTGCTGTCGGCGGAACAGCGCCTTAATGCGGGCAATCAGCTCCTGCACCGAGAAAGGTTTTGCCAGATAATCATCCGCCCCGGTTTCCAGGCCGGTAATACGGTCAGTTTCACTGCTGCGGGCGCTAATGATGATAATGGGCAGGTAACGGGTCATCTGGCGGATACGGCGGCAAATCTCCAGACCATCAACATTCGGCAGCATCAGATCGAGGATCACCGCGTCCCACGGCTGTGTTTCAAGACGCTGTAAGGCGTTGCCCCCGTCGGGCTCGTGGGTAATGGCGTAGCCTTCATCTTCCAGGTTAAGACGCAGGAGTGCCGCGATATCGTGGTCATCTTCTACCAGCAGGATCTGCTTCATGGGTAAGCCTTTATTTGTTTCTCATGGCTTAAGCTTACCCGATTTCACCGGGGGGAAGAGTTCACATTTTGTTGAACATTGTGTGGGGTTTATGCCGGGGGGCGGCTTCGCCTTACCCGGCCTACGCTTTGGTTAACAACGTCAACACTTCATAATGGGCGGTATGGGGGAACATATCGAAAAGCTGAACGCGCGCGATGCGGTAGCCCGGCAGGCTGGCGATATCCTTCGCCATGGTCTGCGCGTTACAGCTGGAGTAGACGATGTACTCCGGCGCCATCTGGCTCAGGTAGTCGCAGAGCGCCTGGCCGATGCCCCGGCGCGGCGGGTTCACCAGCACCAGCT
>NZ_QFRV01000007.1:0-102388 GCF_004136805.1 Enterobacter cloacae complex sp. GF14B | reverse complement strand
CAGCAACAACCAGGATCGCGCCGTCCATCTGCGCAGCACCGGTGATCATGTTTTTAACATAGTCGGCGTGGCCTGGGCAGTCTACGTGTGCGTAGTGGCGAGTCGGGGTGTCATACTCAACGTGAGAGGTGTTGATGGTGATACCACGAGCTTTTTCTTCTGGTGCGTTATCGATCTGATCGAAAGCACGAGCAGCACCGCCGTAGGTTTTAGCCAGTACGGTAGTGATTGCAGCAGTCAGGGTAGTTTTACCATGGTCAACGTGGCCGATAGTACCAACGTTGACGTGCGGTTTTGTACGTTCAAATTTTTCTTTAGACACGGCTATATTCCTTACTATAGTGCTCTCCCCTTCGGAGAGAGCACGGGACTTAGGTTTTAATCCTGTGGATTACTTACCACGGGCTTCGATAACGGCCTGAGCAACGTTGTTCGGCGCATCATCATACTTCAGGAATTCCATAGTGTATGATGCACGACCTTTGGTCAGAGAACGCAGCTGAGTTGCATATCCGAACATTTCAGACAGCGGAACTTCAGCGTGGATCTTAACGCCAGTTACTTCGGATTCCTGACCACGCAGCATACCGCGACGACGGCTCAAGTCACCGATAACGTCACCGGTGTTCTCTTCAGGAGTTTCTACTTCAACCTTCATGATCGGCTCAAGCAGAACTGGTTTTGCTTTCTTAAAGCCTTCTTTAAAGGCAATAGACGCAGCCAGTTTAAACGCCAGTTCAGAGGAGTCAACGTCGTGGTAAGAACCGAAGTGCAGACGAACACCCATGTCTACAACCGGGTAACCAGCCAGAGGACCAGCTTTCAGCTGCTCCTGGATGCCTTTATCAACGGCAGGGATGTATTCGCCAGGAATTACACCACCTTTGATGTCGTTGATGAACTCGTAACCTTTCGGGTTAGAGCCCGGCTCCAGTGGGTACATGTCGATCACAACGTGACCGTACTGACCGCGACCACCAGACTGCTTAGCGTGTTTACCTTCAACGTCGGTAACTTTCGCGCGAATCGCTTCGCGGTAAGCAACCTGAGGTTTACCCACGTTCGCTTCAACGTTGAATTCACGCTTCATACGGTCAACGATGATGTCCAGGTGCAGTTCACCCATACCAGCGATGATGGTCTGGTTAGATTCTTCATCAGTCCATACACGGAATGATGGGTCTTCTTTCGCCAGACGGCCCAGAGCCAGACCCATTTTTTCCTGGTCAGCTTTGGTTTTTGGTTCAACTGCGATGGAGATTACCGGCTCAGGGAATTCCATACGCTCCAGAATGATCGGGTGATCCGGGTCACACAGAGTGTCACCAGTGGTCACGTCTTTCAGACCGATAGCAGCAGCGATGTCGCCCGCACGAACTTCTTTGATCTCTTCACGTTTGTTAGCGTGCATCTGTACGATACGGCCAAAACGTTCACGCGCCGCTTTCACGGAGTTCAGGATGGTGTCACCGGAGTTAACCACACCAGAGTAAACGCGGAAGAAGGTCAGGTTACCCACGAATGGGTCGGTAGCAATTTTGAACGCCAGTGCAGAGAATGGCTCTTCATCACTTGCGTGACGCTCAGCCGGAGTATCTTTACCGTCGTCCAGGATGCCGTTGATCGCAGGAACGTCAATCGGGGATGGCAGGTAGTCAACTACCGCATCCAGCATCGCCTGAACACCTTTGTTCTTGAACGCAGAACCACAGGTTACCAGGATGATTTCGTTGTTCAGAACGCGCTGACGCAGAGCAGATTTGATCTCTTGCTCAGACAGTTCTTCACCACCCAGGTATTTTTCCATCAGCTCTTCAGAAGCTTCTGCTGCGGATTCGATCAGGTTCTGGTGCCATTCGTCAGCCAGGTCCTGCATCTCTGCCGGGATATCTTCGTATTCGAAGGTAACGCCCGCATCTGCTTCGTTCCAGTTGATGGCTTTCATTTTCACCAGGTCGATAACGCCGGTGAAACCTTCTTCAGCACCAATTGCCAGCTGAAGCGGAACAGGGTTCGCGCCCAGACGGGTTTTGATCTGGCCAACAACTTTCAGGAAGTTAGCACCCATACGGTCCATTTTGTTAACGAACGCGATGCGTGGAACTTTATATTTGTTTGCCTGACGCCATACGGTTTCAGACTGTGGCTGAACACCACCAACTGCGCAATAAACCATTACCGCGCCGTCAAGAACACGCATGGAACGTTCTACTTCGATGGTGAAGTCAACGTGCCCTGGGGTGTCGATGATGTTTACGCGATGCGGTTCGTACTGCTTAGCCATACCTGACCAGAATGCAGTAGTCGCTGCGGAGGTGATAGTAATACCACGCTCCTGCTCCTGTTCCATCCAGTCCATGGTGGCTGCGCCGTCATGAACTTCACCGATTTTATGGTTTACACCGGTGTAGAACAGAATACGTTCGGTAGTAGTGGTTTTACCGGCGTCGATGTGCGCACTGATACCGATGTTACGGTAGCGTGCGATGGGTGTTGTACGAGCCATTTGATTCCTCGTTTATATCTTTAGGCGTTCAGTTAAGTTACCCAGAGCGGGCGGCTTCTCTGAAGCGCCCGCCTGGTGACTACGACTCCGAAGGGATTACCAACGGTAGTGTGCGAACGCCTTGTTGGCTTCTGCCATACGGTGAACGTCTTCACGTTTCTTAACTGCGGTACCTTTGTTTTCCGCAGCATCAGAAAGTTCGTTCGCCAGACGCAGAGCCATGGATTTATCACCGCGTTTACGAGCAGCTTCAACGATCCAACGCATTGCCAGAGCATTACGACGAACCGGACGAACTTCAACTGGAACCTGATAAGTAGAACCACCAACGCGGCGAGACTTAACTTCTACAGTCGGGCGCACGTTGTCGAGAGCGACTTCGAAGGCTTCCAGTTCATTTTTACCAGAACGCTGAGCCAGGGTCTCCAGCGCGCTGTATACGATTGCTTCTGCGGTAGATTTTTTACCATCTACCATCAGGATATTTACAAATTTTGCCAGCAGTTCTGATCCGAATTTCGGATCTGGAAGAATTTTACGCTGACCAATGACGCGACGACGTGGCATGGGATTACTCCGTTGTTAATTCAGGATTGTCCAAAACTCTACGAGTTTAGTTTGACATTAAGATAAATCAGTTTGGCCTTACTTAACGGAGAACCATTAAGCCTTAGGACGCTTCACGCCGTACTTGGAGCGAGCCTGCTTACGGTCTTTAACACCTGAGCAGTCCAGCGCACCACGAACGGTGTGGTAACGAACACCCGGAAGGTCTTTAACACGACCGCCACGGATCAGGATCACGGAGTGCTCCTGAAGGTTGTGACCTTCACCACCGATGTAGGAAGTCACTTCAAAACCGTTAGTCAAACGCACACGGCATACTTTACGCAGTGCGGAGTTTGGTTTTTTAGGAGTGGTGGTATATACACGAGTACATACGCCACGTTTCTGCGGGCAGGCTTCCAGCGCAGGCACGTTGCTTTTTGCAACTTTGCGTGCACGTGGTTTGCGTACCAGCTGGTTAACTGTTGCCATTAAATAGCTCCTGGTTTTAGCTTTTGCTTCGTAAACACGTAATAAAACGACCTCATACAATATGAGGACGCGAAATTTTAGGGCTACGTCGAAAAGGTGTCAAGAAATATACAGCGATCTCAAATCACCAGTTCATTTGACTGGCGTGCGTCACAGTAAGATTGACGAAATCAGTATAGCCAACCACGTCAATTTTGGCTGAAATTTGACCAGAAAGACCCCGCGCATCCAGATCCTCTTTCAGCGCAGAGACTGTTATGGGGGCATTCGCGAGGATTTCAACAAAACGGCTGCCTTCAAGCGCCGCGAGCACGCCATCCTGAATCAGCAGCAGATCATCACCTTCGCGCAGCATGCTCAGTAACGTGTCGATATCGCATTGCCACGGTGAACGGCTCAGGGTATGGAGCATGGCAGCCTCAGAAAGTCAGAACGGTATCGTAGTGAGAGAGTTGTTCGCGCAGCGCAGCAGATGTCAGGATCGTCACGTCCAGCACGAACGGTGTTTTCTCGTTTAACCCACGCGCGGCCAGCGAGTCGGCGCACACATAGAAGGTTTCAATGTCATAGAGCGGCAGAACTTTAAAGGTCGCAATGTAGTCGCGCGCAAGAATGGCCTGCGGTTGTTGGCCTGCCAGAAGCTGGAATACGCCATCGCCTAAAAAGAAGACGCCGATATCTTCGGTTAATGCCGATGTCGCGAGCAATGCATCCAGCCCTTCCCGGCCTGAAGCGCTGCCATGCGGCGCAGAAGTAAAAACAAACGCTACGCGCTTCATCAAAATTGCACCACTCTGTCGCAGGTCAACGCCGCCTGTGCCAGGGCACCTAGACCACTGAGGGAAAAGCCCGGTTGCAGGTTAACCCCCGCCAGACCAAGGCGTTCGGCTTCGGTCGCATCCGTCACGCCGCGACGCAGTGCCGCCGCGACGCAGATATGCAGGTCAACGCCCTGCGTTTCGTTTAATTTTTGCCAGGCGCGCACAAGGTCAAACTCATCGCTCGCCGGGGACGTAAACTGGTTCGCGTTATAGACCCCTTCACGATAGAAGAAGACGCTTGCGAGTTCATGACCGGCATCAAGCAGCGCATGGGCAAACTGTAGCGCGCTGCTGGCCTGCTGGGTACCGTACGCCGGGCCCGTTACCATTAACGCAAAACGCATTACTTGTCTTGTCCCAGAAAGTCGCCGCTTTTGAACTGGCGAATATAGAGGTAAACCGTGTGTTTGGAAATATTCAGGCGATCGGCCACCTGGTTGATGGCATCTTTGATATCAAAAATCCCTTTCTCATAGAGGTTCAGGACGATCTGACGATTCTTGGCGTTGTTGGATACGTTGCGATCGGCATTCACCTCTTCAATGGTGAACTCCAGCGTCTGGGTCACGAGATCCTCAACCGAAGAAGCAAAGTTCACCGATGAGCCCACGTCCGGCGTTTCTGGCGGGATGAAGGTGCTCATGATTTGCGAGAATGGCACATCAAGGTTCATGTTGATGCACAGCAAACCGATTACCCGGTGTTCGCGGTTTCGAATCGCGATCGTTTCTGATTTCATCAGCACGCCGCTTTTGGCGCGGGTGAAATAGCATTTTGAGACGCTGCTGTCCGCGCCGGTCATGTCATGCAACATACGCAATGCAAGGTCGGTGATTGGCGAACCAATTTTACGGCCAGTGTGCTCACCATTCGCAATGCGGATAGCGGAACACTTAAGATCTTGCAGGGAATGCAATACGATTTCGCAGTGGGAACCAATGAGCATCGCTAACCCGTCCACTACCGCTTCGTAGGATTTCAGAATATCGAAGTCGGTCTGATCAAATGGACGTTGATCCAGCAAATCAAGTTCACTGGTTTCGTTGGTTAAAAGCGACCTGGACATGAAAAAAACACTCCTTTTCAGGAGCCTGTCGTTAGGTTTTCAGGGCAGGCTCATTATCTACACGGACAACTAAATTAATACAGCGTGTATAACGCTTTCCAGTGTTAATTATATCTGCCCCACAATAAAAAAACCGCCGCCTGTAAAGGCGGCGGTTTTTTTCAGCATTACTTCTTAGCTGCTGCGGCTTTGTCGTCAGCCGGTGCGTCTGTTTTCGCATCCGCTTTCGGCGCCGGTTTGATGTCCAGCAGTTCTACATCAAATACCAGCGTGGAGTTAGCCGGGATACCCGGAACGCCGGTTTTGCCGTAAGCCAGATCCGGTGGGATGACCAGCTTGATTTTACCGCCTTTCTTGATGTTCTTCAGGCCTTCGGTCCAGCCCGGGATCACACCATCCAGACGGAAGGAGAGAGGCTCACCACGGGTATAAGAGTTATCGAACTCTTTACCGTCGATCAGCGTACCTTTGTAGTTCACCACAACGGTGTCGCTGTCTTTAGGCGCGTCGCCAGTACCTTCTTTCTCAACCTTATAGATCAGGCCAGTAGAAGACGTTTTAACGCCTTTCTCTTTAGCGAACTTGTCGCGGTAGGCTTTGCCTTTCGCTTCGTTATCTTTAGCATCTGCTTCCATCTTGGTCTGAGCGGCGCCTTTCACGCGCGCTTCAAACGCTTGCAGAGTCTGCTCGATTTCCTGGTCAGACAGTTTGCTCTTGTCTGCGAACGCATCCTGGACCCCTGCGATCAGCTGGTTTTTGTCCAGTTTGATGCCCAGTTTCTCTTGTTCTTTCAGAGAGTTTTCCATGTAACGACCCAGAGACGCGCCAAGTGCGTAGGCGGATTTCTGGTCGTCATTTTTGAATGCCGCTTTGCTGTCTGTAGTCGCAGCAGGCTTCGCAGCAGTATCAGCAGCGAAAGACAGCGGCGCATTGAGCGCTACAGCCATAGTGGTCGCCAGCAGCGTAACTTTAAACAGTGATTTCATCCATATCTCCAGGACCTGAGGTCTCTCACCCCAGTGTTAAACGTAAATGAGTGACGTACTATAAAACGTTGTGGAAGAAATCTACAGACAGACTCCCCCGAATGTCGCTTCTTTTCAGACTATTTTTGTTTAAATAAGTTTCTTGTCAGGGAGATGGATACTGTGCTTAAGGAAAAAGTCAGCTAAACTTCGCCGCCGCTGGTCCATTATGGCGAACGACAGATAAACGAGGTGAATGATGAAGGATACAACGATCGAAGCGAGACTGGCTGAGCTGGAAAGCCGCCTGGCTTTTCAGGACATCACCATCGAAGAACTGAACCAGACCGTGACGGCCCATGAGCTTGAAATGGCAAAACTGCGCGATCACATGCGCCTGCTGACGGAAAAGCTGAAGGCCACGCAGCCGTCAAACATTGCCTCTCAGTCAGAAGAGACGCCACCACCTCATTATTGAGGCGTAAAAAAAGCGGGATTATCCCGCTTTTTTATTTTCCGCAGTACGGAATCAGTGGCAACCGCAGCCGCCGTTACCGCAACCACCTTTACCGTGGCCGTGGTCATGACCATGGTCGTGGCCGTGACCACCGCAGCAGCCGTCATGGCCGTGATCGTGGTCATGGTCGTGACCGTGCGCACCGTGAACGTGGCCATGAGCCAGCTCTTCTTCAGTCGCTTCACGGATCGCAACAACTTCTACGTTGAACTTCAGGTTCTGACCCGCCAGCATGTGGTTGCCGTCAACCACAACGTGGTCGTCTTCAACTTCAGTGATTTCAACCGGAACCGGACCCTGGTCAGTTTCCGCCAGGAAGCGCATGCCAACCTGCAACTCGTCAACGCCCATGAATACGTCTTTAGGAACGCGCTGAACCAGGTTGTCGTCATACTGACCGTAAGCGTCGTTCGCGCCTACAGCAACGTCGAATTTGTCGCCAACTTCATGGCCTTCCAGCGCCGTTTCCAGGCCGGAAATCAGGGAACCGTGACCATGCAGGTAGTCCAGCGGCGCACTCACCGGAGACTCATCAACCAACACACCGTCTTCTGTACGTACCTGATAGGCCAGGCTGACCACCAGGTCTTTTGCTACTTTCATGATATCTCCTGAGCGTGGGAAAATTGCTGGCGCAGATTGTAGCGGAAATCTGCACCCGTGTACCCTTAAGCTTAAAAAAACTCAGAGCATATCGCTAGTCTGGATGAAAAATGCCGATCACTTGCTCTTCTTTGCGAACATGATCGCGGGCTTCTTTGTCGGCCTCACGCATCTGGTGGCCGCACTTAACACATTCAACGATATCGATATTATTTTC
The DNA here is from genome assembly GCF_004136805.1 of Enterobacter cloacae complex sp. GF14B. Classification (NCBI taxonomy): domain Bacteria; kingdom Pseudomonadati; phylum Pseudomonadota; class Gammaproteobacteria; order Enterobacterales; family Enterobacteriaceae; genus Enterobacter; species Enterobacter cloacae complex sp. GF14B. The sequence goes on along the minus strand of NZ_QFRV01000007.1, from coordinate 94,655 downwards.
ACGCCACATGGCCAGCGTATCTTGCGCCTGGCAGGATGGGCATTTTGCGCCCGCGATAAAGCGTTTACGTACAGCCATCTTTCGTTACCCTTTATTCAAATTCATCCCAGCCGTCGAGCTGGCGTCGTTCCTGTTGCATCTCACGCTGGAAGATCTCCTCCAGTTCGCGACGCGCTTCCCGCACGCGGGAGATCTGCGCCGTGTCGCTGTGCACGGGCATCAGTTCACGCAGCATTCGCATATCCAGCCTGCGGAAATGCATCTGGGCGCGTTGCGCCTGATGAGGATGCATACCCAGCGAAACCAGCGCCTTGCGTCCCAGCTCCAGCGCGCTGGAGAAGGTTTCGCGGGAGAAGTGTTTCACACCCGCCTGCAAAAGTTCGTGAGCCTCCACACGTCCACGCGCACGCGCCAGAATATGCAGATGCGGGAAATGCTGCTGGCACAGCTCCACCAGCTTCATCGTGTCTTCCGGATCGTTGCAGGTGATGACGATGGACTCCGCAGCCTCTGCGCCCGCCGAGCGCAACAGCTCAAGCTGCGTCGCATCGCCGTAGTACACCTTATAACCATATTTGCGCATCAGGTTGACGGCGCTGATATCGCGCTCCAGCACCGTAATGCGCATTTTATTTGCCATCAACAGGCGACCAATCACCTGCCCGAAGCGGCCAAAGCCCACGACGATCACCTGCGGTTTATCATCTTCCACCCACGGCGCTTCGTCTTCATCGTCTGCGGGATTCAGGCGGCGCGACAGCAGTTTGTCCACCAGCTTCATCAGCAGCGGGGTGGTCATCATCGACAGCGTGACCGTCACCAGCAGCAGCGCCATCTGGTCATCTTTGAACAGCTTCTGAGACGACGCCGTGGAAAACAGCACAAACGCAAATTCTCCCCCCTGGCTTAACACGCTGGAAAACTGCATTCTTTCCGAGCTGCGCAGCCCGTAAATCCTCGCGAGGAGATACAGCACCAGCGTTTTGACCGCCACCAGCACGGCGACACTCGCAATAACCCACAGCAGATGGGTATAGAGCACGCCAAGATTAAGCGCCATACCCACCGAGATAAAGAACAGCCCTAGCAGCAGCCCCTTAAACGGATCGATGGCGGTCTCCAGCTCGTGGCGGTACTCGCTTTCCGCAAGCAGCACCCCGGCGATAAACGTCCCAAGCGCCATCGACAGCCCCAGCGCATCCATAAACAGCGCTGAGCCAAGCACCAGCAGCAGCGTTGCGGCGGTGAATACCTCGCGCACGCCGGATGCTGCAATAAACCGGAATACCGGACGCAGTAAAAACCGTCCGCCGATCAGCATCCCCGCGAAGGCCAGCACCTTCATGGAAATCTTCATCCAGTCGAAATGATCGTCTCCGGATCCCGCCAGCAGCGGCACCAGCGCCAGCGCCGGGATCACCGCTAAATCCTGGAACAGCAGCACCGAAAAGCCCAGTTGCCCCGCCTCGTTGCGGTTCATCCCTTTGTCGCGCATCAGCTGAAGCGCCATCGCCGTCGACGACATCGCAAGACCGATCCCGCCAATCACCGCGGCCTGCCAGGAAAACTGCGTCAACATCAGCAGTCCCGCGAGTATGGCCGCGCTGAGTAACACCTGCGCCGCCCCGACGCCAAAAATAGATTGCCGCAGCTGCCACAGCTTGGAGGGGTTCAGCTCAAGGCCAATGATGAACATCAGGAAGACCACGCCCAGTTCAGAGAAGTGAAGAATTTCATCCACATCGCTGATAAACCCAAGCCCCCAGGGGCCAATGGCTATCCCCGCCAGCAAATAACCCAGCACCGCGCCAATGCCGAGACGCGCGGCAAGCGGGACCGCGACGACGGCGGCGAACAAAAACAGCACCCCGGCAAGGAGTAAATTCGAACCGTCCATTAGCGTCCTCCCGCCGGAATCGGTGACGCCAGCCATTCGCCATAGGCCCTGGCATGGCTCGCCAGCGCTTTCGGATCCTGCCGCCGTGCCCAGTAGATAATAATCGGGCTCATCCAGTGCATACGGCACATCGCCGCCGTCAGCTCAAACGGCCGCAGAATGTCGCTCATGGGGTAACGGTTAAGCCCGTCGTGACGGTAAGCGCTTTCCGGCTCACCGGTGGTAATGACACTCCGCCAGTACTTTCCCGCCAGCTGGTTGCCCCCCACCCCGCTGGAGAAGCCCCGGCTCAGCACGCGGTCCAGCCACTCTTTCAGCAGTGCCGGACAGCTGTAGGTATAAAGCGGATGCTGGAACACAATCACGTCGTGCTGACGCAGCAGTTCCTGCTCGTAAGGAATATCGATAAAAAAATCGGGATAGTGCGCGTAGAGATCGTGCACCGTTACGTTACTGAGCTGTGTGGCCGGCTTAAGCAGCACCCGGTTCGCCACCGAGTCCTGTGATTCCGGATGGGCATACAGCAGCAGCACTTTCGCTGTCTGAGACATCATTCCCCTCCCGGTTCTGTTTTTGTGTATTGTTGTCGTTTTGGGCTACCATGGCGGCCCGGTGGGGAAAATGGCCCACACCTTACATTATCATAATGACAAATTAACATAGTCGGAACATACGGCGCTTCTATGATTGTTTTCTCCTCGTTACAAATTCGTCGCGGCGTGCGCGTCCTGCTGGATAACGCGACTGCTACCATCAACCCGGGCCAGAAAGTGGGGCTGGTCGGCAAAAACGGCTGCGGTAAATCCACCCTGCTGGCACTGCTGAAAAACGAGATAAGCGCGGATGGCGGTAACTTTACCTTCCCGGGCAACTGGCAGCTCGCCTGGGTGAACCAGGAGACGCCCGCGTTGAGCGAACCCGCGCTCGACTATGTTATCGACGGCGACCGTGAATACCGCAAGCTCGAAGCAGAGCTCAACGCCGCCAACGAACGCAACGACGGCCACGCCATCGCCACCGTCCACGGCAAGCTGGACGCCATCGATGCCTGGACCATTCGCTCCCGCGCCTCCAGCCTGCTGCACGGCCTGGGTTTCAGCAACGAACAGCTTGAACGCCCGGTGAGCGATTTCTCCGGCGGCTGGCGTATGCGCCTTAACCTGGCGCAGGCGCTGATCTGCCGCTCCGACCTCCTGCTGCTCGATGAACCCACCAACCACCTCGATCTTGATGCGGTTATTTGGCTGGAGAAGTGGCTCAAGAGCTATCAGGGCACTCTGATTCTGATCTCCCACGACCGCGACTTCCTCGATCCGGTGGTGGATAAAATCATTCATATCGAGCAGCAAAGCATGTTCGAATACACCGGCAACTACAGCTCTTTCGAGCGCCAGCGCGCGACGCGCCTTGCCCAGCAACAGGCGATGTATGAAAGCCAGCAGCAGCGCGTGGCGCACCTGCAAAGCTTTGTGGATCGCTTCAAGGCCAAGGCGTCAAAAGCCAAGCAGGCGCAGAGCCGCATCAAGATGCTGGAACGCATGGAGATGATCGCCCCCGCGCATGTGGATAACCCATTCCACTTCAGTTTCCGCGAGCCGGAGAGCCTGCCGAACCCGCTGCTGAAAATGGAAAAAGTGAGCGCGGGCTATGGCGATCGCATTATCCTCGACTCTATCAAGCTCAACCTGGTGCCAGGTTCACGCATTGGCCTGCTGGGGCGTAACGGCGCCGGTAAATCGACGCTGATCAAGCTGCTGGCGGGCGAGCTTAACCCGGTCAGCGGCGAAATCGGCCTGGCGAAAGGCATCAAGCTTGGCTACTTCGCCCAGCATCAGCTGGAATTTTTACGCGCGGATGAATCGCCAATTCAGCACCTGGCTCGCCTGGCGCCGCAGGAGATGGAGCAAAAGCTGCGCGACTACCTCGGCGGCTTTGGCTTCCAGGGCGATAAGGTGACTGAAAATACAGCGCGTTTCTCCGGCGGTGAAAAAGCCCGTCTGGTGCTGGCGCTGATCGTCTGGCAGCGTCCAAACCTGCTGCTGCTTGATGAACCGACCAACCACCTCGATCTCGACATGCGTCAGGCGCTGACCGAAGCGCTGATTGAGTTCGAAGGGGCGCTGGTTGTCGTGTCGCACGATCGCCACCTGATCCGCTCCACCACCGACGATCTCTATCTGGTACACGGCGGCAAAGTCGAACCGTTTGACGGCGACCTGGAAGACTACCAGCAGTGGCTGACGGACGTGCAGAAGCAGGAAAACCAGCCGGAAGAGTCAGCGAAAGACAACGCCAACAGCGCCCAGGCGCGTAAAGACCAGAAGCGCCGTGAAGCGGAGCTGCGCACCCAGACGCAACCGCTGCGTAAAGAGATTGCCCGCCTCGAAAAAGAGATGGAAAAGCTCAACGCCACGCTTGCTGCCGTCGAAGAGAAGCTGGGCGACAGCGAACTGTACGATCAGAGCCGCAAAGCGGAGCTGACGGACTGTCTGCAAACTCAGGCGAAAACCAAATCCAGCCTCGAAGAGTGCGAAATGGCATGGCTGGACGCGCAGGAACAGCTGGAAGCGATGCTGCAAGCCGACTAACACGCCGGGAGGGTTATGAGCTTCGATACCACGAGCGAGATTACATTCCGTAAGCTCAGCATCTTCATGACGTTCATGGAGAAGGGCAATATCGCACGTACCGCCGAAACGCTCGGCCTGAGCGGTGTCAGCGTGCACCGCGCGCTGCATACCCTCGAAGAGAACGTCCGCTGCCCGCTCTTTGCTCACAAAGGGCGTAACCTGATTGCCCTCCCCTCCGCATGGACGCTGCTGGAGTATTGTCAGGAGGTGATGCAGGTGATGGAGCGCGGGCTGGAAGAGTCGCGCAAGATCGCCGGTATCGGCCAGGGACGGTTGCGCGTCGGCACGCTCTACTCGCTGACGCTGGAAACCGTGCCGCGCCTGATAATGGGCATGAAGCTGCGCCGTCCGGATCTGGAGATGGATCTGACGATGGGCTCGAACGAAACCCTGCTCCATATGCTGGATGAGGGATCGCTGGATGCGATTTTAATCTCTATTTCCGAAAGCGATATCGACCGTAACAGCCTCGAAGTGCTTCCTCTGTTCCATGACGATATTTTCCTTGCCGCACCGGCTTCTGCCACGCTGAATACCAGCGGCCCCGCCGATCTGCGTGATTATAAAGATCAGAAGTTTGTCGCCCTCGCGGAAGGGTTCGCCACTTACGCCGGGTTTCAGGAAGCGTTTCATATCGCCGGTTTCGAGCCGGAGATTGTGACGCGCGTGAACGATATCTTCTCGATGCTGAGCCTGGTGCAGGCGGGGGTCGGGTTTACGCTGATGCCGGGCAGGATGAAGAAAGTGTACGAAAATTCGGTGCAGCTACTGAAGCTGGCGCAGCCGTACCAGATGCAGCAGCTGATTGCGATCGTCTTTGCCCGCAACCGCGAGCAGGATCCGAGCCTGCGGGCGCTGGCCGCGGAAGGGCGGATGTATGCCAGAAGTTTGCAGGATAGTGCCTGATGTTATTGCCCGGTGGCGCTACGCTTACCGGGCAAAAAGTCACCGCTGAAGCCGACCCGCCAGATGCACCGCCACGTCCACTCCGCTGCGCTCCAGCGAAATGGATTCGCCTTCCCACGCCGCCTGCCGCGTCAGACAGGTCAGAATACCCCCTGGCGGCATCTCAATCGCCAGACGTGCTTCGCGCTCGTTAGCGGAAATCACCGCCTCCTGCCAGCGCACGGTTCGCGCCATATTCATCGCCAGGTCGTCGGCAATTTTCTCTGGCTGCCAAAGCACGCGCCCGGTACTGCCGCTCAGGTACGCGCAGCGGGGGCGTGAAAGCGTGACTGATTCAAACGCTGCGGCCAGCTTCTGCGCCGGTTCCGCCAGCAGTTCACAGTGCGACGGTACGCTTACCGCCAGCCGTTTGGCCTTGTTCGCGCCCTTCGCCAGCGCGCGTTCGGCTACCTGCGCCATGCCGTCATCGGCTCCGGCAATCACGATCTGCGTTTCGGCGTTCAGGTTAGCGATATAGGTTCCTGTCCCCTGAATCAGGTTTTCCACCTGGGGCAGGGTCAACCCCATTATCGCCGTCAGGCCGTAGCCGTGGGGATACGCCTGCTCCATCAGATCGCCGCGCAGCGCCACCAGCTTCAGCGCGTCCGTAAAGTCCAGCACACCGGCGATAACCGCCGCAGGATAAGCGCCAATGGACAGACCGCTGACAATATCCGGCGACACGCCGCGACGTTCCAGCTCGCGCGCCCAGGTCACGCCTGCAATCAACAGCGAAAGCTGAACCGCGCGGGTGTGGGTTAACGAGGATGCGCTGTCCAGGGTATCGACTTCCGCCCCCAGCACAGCACGGGCCTGCTCCAGCTCCGTTCCCGGCAGGTTTTGCAGCATACCTTCGTGCTGTGTGCCCTGCCCCGGAAAGGTAAACAATATTTTCATTACTCCTCCCTGTGCCATGGATCCGCTACCAGGCGCGGCCCATATTGCGTTTTTAGCAGCGTTTTGCCGTCGCGTAACCATTCCGCCAGCGCGAATCCGCCCTCGGGCGTATCCACCTGTGTATCCGCCCGGCACAACGCACGACTGAGCTGAGCCTGCCAGTCAGTAAACGCCTCAGGGGAAACGGTACACGGGGCGCGGATCAGCAGATCGAGATCGCTGTCGGCGTGGATCACCGGAATGCCGGTCGCCAGCGCGTAACCCGTACTGCCGGTTATCCCCCACGTCCACGGCCATGACTGCTGCGCAAGCTGAAGCGCCACCTGAACCGGCGGCTGGGTGATAAACGGCGAACGCAGCAGGTCGGCGGCAACGCTCAAATCTTCGGGCGACACCACGCGCAACACGTTCTCAGGCTTCACCCATCCGGCCGCCCGCTGGTCGCGGCGCAATCCGCGCACGCCAACGGGAATACGGCCTTCATTATCAACATCACGCCGTACCACTACCGGTAGCCCGGTATGCCAGGCCGCGTCCACCCAGGATTCAGTAATCCCTTCCAGGGCGTCGCGCGCGGTAAGCCAGATGAGGTCGTGTGGGCGTAATGTTGTGGTCATGATTACATTCCTGAAGTCAGCGAGATAAACAGCGGCAGCGACAGGATACACAGTATGGAGCTCAACAGCAGCACGGCTTCAGCATCCGGCGACTGCACGCCAAAGCGGTTACCGAACACCACGCCAAAGAAGCCCGCAGACAGCGCAATCATCAGGATGGCGGTGATAGCCACGGAGCCGTGCAGACCGAAGATTAAAACGATACCCCAGGCAATCGCTGGCTGGATCAGCAGCTTGGCGATAGTAGAAGTGATCACCATGGTGTTGATCTGGAGCTTACGGGCAGAGAGGATCACGCCGGTCAGGAACAGCGCCGCAGCGGTCGCGGACAGTCCCAGCGGTTTAATCGCCGCCAGCACCAGCTCCGGCATTGTGATGCCGATAGCGGACAGGATCACACCCAACAGCGGGCCCATCACGATCGGTTTTTTAATGGAGCGCCACATCAGCACCGGCAGCATGGAAAGCGTTGAACCGGAGTTATTGCCTTCGGCGCGGGCTTTCTCACGCTCCAGAATCAGCAGGCAGAACGGGGTCATCAGCACCGAACCACAGGCGATGGAGACCGCCACGGAGAGAGAAGTAGAAGAACTTTCACCCAGCACGCTGCCCAAAATCGGCAGGCCGAGCGCCGCATAGTTTGGCAAGGCGACGGTGAGCGTCAGCACGGCCGCATCCTGCGGGGATTTTTTAAATACGTTTGTCGCGAGGAAGTAGATGACCGCATAGGTGATCCACATCGCCAGGGTGAGCACCAGGATCAGCGGCGACTGCGCCACGATGCCGGTCCACGGGGTTTGCACGGTGGCGCTGAATAGCGCGGCCGGGAGTGCAAAATCCATCACGAAGATATTCAGCAGGGAAACATTTTTGTTATCGACCATCTTTGCCTTACCGGCCCAGAATCCCAGCAGCATGATGACGAAAATCGGTGCAAGAGCATGAACAATTACGTAAGTCATAAATCACCTGTAGTAAAAAAGTTTAAGCACTGGCGCGATGTTTATTATTTTCAGGATGCAGGTTCCCGCGTGGACGCAACGGGCGCGCCCACGGGGTGATGCATCTGGCAGGTCTCTTTTTACTTACCAGCTGGCTCGCATACGTTCACGTACGAGCGCTGAGCTGCGGCGGTTGTCAGCACCCAGACGGTTTTTCAACGTGGTGTCCTGACGAGCGTCACTGATGGCCTGTTGCAGGGTGGTTTTCACCCGCGTCAGATCGCTTTCGGAAGGGGCATCCGGATTGCTGATATCCAGCAGGTCGGAAAGCAGCCCCAGCGTGGCGTAGTTGCTGATGTCGTACGCCATTGGCGGGATGGTTGCCGCCAGTTTTTCCAGCGCCTCAACGGTACGCAGCGTAATGCGCGCCGCAGACTCTTTGCCCATGGCGTGGATCAGCACGCCTTTATCGTTGAAGGCAATCAGACGGTTAGCCTGGTAGCCGTGCGCCAGAAACGCGCCGGACATGGCCTTACCGACGATAAGACCAATCACCGGATGACCTGCCAGCCGCGCATTAGCGTAGGCGGCAGCGGCGCCGGCCAGCGCCTGGTGGATGCCAAACGCCTCTTCGCGACGGCCATAGGCCTGGCTTGGGACATCGATCACCGCCACAATCGGGTGCTTCACGGCTTTATCTGCATCAGCGGCGACGGTTTCGCTGACCACTTTTGCCAGCGTCCAGCCTTCCAGCAGGCCGACTTCCCCTTGCGCCGCGCGCGGGAAGTGGTTGTTGGCGTCCGGCACCACGGCGACAAAACGCACCGTTTCACCGTTCAGCTCGCCGTCTGCGGCCTGCACGGACGGGCATAACCCCTCCAGACGTTTCGCGTTCGGGGCCAGAGTTTCCAGCCAGAGTTCGCCACGGCTAATTGAGTTAGTCATCATTTCACCTCCCGGGCAAAAAGCGCTTTAATCTGTTCGGCATCGGCCTGTTTGCGGGTGTCGAAATTCGTCAGACGGTTCAGATAATCGTCGTAGTTATCGGTGCGATGTTTCGCCGGTACGCCTTTGGCGATGGCCTCGTTCATCGCGGCTTTCACCGCGTTCACGCCGTCGCCGACGAGCGCGTCCACCAGCCCGCTTTCATAGCGCACTTCGCCGCCGGTCATGCTCCAGATAAACGGACGGTCGCGGGAGTCGTACTCTTCAATGCCCGCTTCCTGCTCAATAACCTGCGGGCCGTTGAGGCCAAGACGCGCTTCGCGGGTCACAATCAGATAGCTGCACAGCGCCGCGGCGATAGACATCCCGCCGAAGCAGCCTACGGTCCCGGCGACAATCCCGACGACCGGGGTATAGCGACGCAGGTCAACGATCGCGGCGTGGATATCGGCAATCGCCGCCAGGCCAAGGTTGGCTTCCTGCAAACGTACGCCACCGGTTTCGAGGCACAGTACCGCCTGAGTCGGAATGCCGTTGCGGTTATCTTCCGCCGCCAGCTCCAGCGCCGCCGCCATTTTGGCGCCGGACACTTCGCCCATGCTGCCGCCCTGGAAGGTGCCTTCAATCGCCACCACCACCGCAGGCTGGCCGTTGATGGTCCCTTTCGCGACCACCATGCCATCATCAGCCTGAGGAACAATCCCCTGTGGCCCAAGCCATGGAGAAATAATGCCTTCGAACGGATCCAGCAGTTCGCGGTAGCTGCCGTCGTCGAGCAGCGCCTGTGCACGCTGGCGCGCTTTTAGTTCGATAAAGCTGCTGTCATCACGCATGATTCACCCCTTCAAAGACCTGTTCGATACGAATGCGTGCCACGCCCGGCGTCGCGCCGAAGTCGTGGATGGTCAGCTTACCTGCGGGCAGGCTGCTGACGGTTTGCAGGCGGTTGAACAACGCCTCCCAGCGCCCGCGGCTGTTGTCGACGGAGGTGGTGATATCAATGGTTAAGGTCTGGCCCGGTTCGGCGGTGAAAAGCACCTCCATATCCCCGGAACCGACTACCCCTGCCAGCGCCCTGCCGCTTACTTCGCGGCTGGCGGGCACGGTCAATGTGATTTTTTCCATAACATCCTCTTAATGCTTTGAATAGGGCGTTTCGACGCGGTCAAGAAACAGCGTGGCGGCAAGCAGGTCTGCGGCTCCGCCCGGCGAGGCGTTAAGCGCCAGCATCTGACGGTCTAACCGCGCCAGCGCCTGCTGCCCGGCGAGCGTTGCGCATCCTCCGGCGTTCAGCACTGCACGGGCGCCGTTCTGCATGGCGTCCAGCCCCTCCATGCCGGCGCGCGACAGCACGCAGGTGTCGGTGAGCGAGGTCATGATCGCCATCAGCGCGTCGAGTCTGGCCTGCGTTTCGCTGCTGCCGTTGAGACGGCTGAGGCGAAGCTGCGGCAGCGCGCGCTGCATGATGTGCGGAAACGCCTGCTGAGCCTCTTCACGCGCACCCGGTACACGGTAGCGGTGCGTGACGCGTAACCCCTTGCTGAACACTTTCGGCGCCGCGTCATCCGGCAGCTTCGCCAGCTGAGCGGCGATGTTCGCGACGGTTTGCGCCCGGGCATCGCCGCCCAGCATCGCCACCGCGCTCACCAGCAATCCCAGCGCCCAGATCGCACCACGGTGCGTGTTCACGCCGTCGGTAGCGACCATCATCTGCCGTTCACCTTCGCGACCCAGGCGGCCAACGGTTTGCCGGAGGGCAATATCCGCCGGACGCTGCCAGCTCTGCTGCGCCAGCGCCTGAAACGTGGGGGTCAGGCTGCGAGCGGAGCGCTCCATCAGCGCAAGCGATAAATCGTGGTGCGCGCCGTTCCCCCGGCTGTCCACCAGACCGGGCTTCGGGCTTAAACGTGCTTCGTCAATCAGACACTGCGTGGCGGTTCGCGCCAGCCATTCGGCACCGCCTTCAACCTGGATCTGGGGCAGAAGTTTCATTACCAGCTCCGGAATTTCGCAGGTGGGTTATACAGACCACCGGACCACTCAACGAGATCAGCCACGCTGCCCGCAGCCAGCAGAGAGCGAGTGGCATCGGTACGACGAATGCCCATATCTTCCGGATACACAACCTTGCCGCTCTGGCGCAGTTCCGCCACGCGTTTGGCGTCAACGCCCAGACCGATATCGGTGATACCCGCCACGGCGGCGACCATGGCGCGACGCTCTTCCAGATCTTTCGCCCGGTAGAGGTAAGCAATCCCCTCTTCCGTCAGCACGTGGGTGACGTCATCGCCGTAAATCATGACCGGCGCCAGCGGCATACCGGAGGCTTTCGCGACGTCAACAGCGTCGAGTTTTTCCACGAAGGTTGGCTTCACGCCCGCCTGGAAGGTTTCCACCATCTGCACAACCAGCTTTTTACCGCGCTGCATCGGGTCAGGCTCGGTGATCATGTTCAGCCAGGCCGGTGTGGCGTGGCGACGACCGTGCGGATCGTGGCCCATGTTTGGCGCGCCGCCGAAGCCGGAAAGACGGCCGCGAGTCACGGTTGAGGAGTTAGCGTAACCATCAACCTGTAGCGTGGAGCCGATAAACATATCGACCGCGTACTGACCAGCCAGCTGACAGAAGGCGCGGTTAGAGCGCATGGAGCCGTCAGCACCGGTAAAGAACACGTCCGGACGAGCGCGGATGTACTCTTCCATCCCCAGCTCGCCGCCGAAGCAGTGGACGCTCTCCACCCAGCCGCTTTCGATGGCCGGGATCAGCGTTGGATGCGGGTTCAAAGTCCAGTGTTTACAGATTTTGCCTTTGAGTCCGAGCTGTTCGCCGTAGGTTGGCAGCAGCAGTTCGATCGCTGCGGTATTAAAGCCAATCCCGTGGTTCAGGGACTGCACCTGGTGTTCGGCGTAGATGCCTTTAATCGCCATCATCGCCATCAGGATGTGTTCCTGTTTAATCAGGCGCGGGTCGCGGGTGAAGAGCGGCTCAATAAAGAACGGCTTGTCCGCCACCACCACGTAATCGATCCAGGAGCCCGGAATATCGACGCGCGGCAGGTCGCACTCGTCGTCCACCAGCTCGTTCACCTGCGCGATGACGATGCCGTCGTGGAACGCGGCGGCTTCCACCAGCGCCGGGGTATCTTCGGTACTCGCCCCGGTATAGAGGTTCCCTTTGCGGTCCGCTTTAAAACCGGCAATCAGCGCCACGTTTGGCGAAAGGTCGACGTATAAACGTGAGTAGAGTTCGATGTAGGTGTGAATCGCCCCGATTTCGAGCTGACCATCCTCCAGCAGCTGCGAAATGCGCAGGCTTTGCGTACCGGAGAAGGAGAAGTCGAGCTTGCGGGCGATGCCTTTCTCAAAGATGTCCAGATGTTCGCTGCGGCCCACGCTCGGCATGATCATATGCAGATCGTGCACGATTTGCGGGTTCACTTCCGCCAGTGAACGGGAAAGGAAATCCGCCTGCTTCTGGTTGTTGCCTTCCAGAACGACTTTGTCGCCTGGTGCGATCAGTTTTTCCAGCATGGCGACAAGATCGCCGGTTGGCAGTACCTTGCCCTGCACCGGTACGGACGCCAGACGACGCGCTTTCTCACTGCGTCGGGTGTTCCATTGCCGGGTGGGTGTTTGCCCAGATAACATTATTAACCTCCTGATTCAGCACATCATTCTGATTTGCTTAACGTTGAGTAAAGTGTGCGCTCTGGTGAGAAAGGCATCAATTAAGCGTAGAGGCAAATCATTAGCCTGAGAGTAATAATCAAGGTAAATATTTGTGATCGGGATCAGTTCATGTTTCGGAAAAACGGGCTAAACGGGGTACAATTCGGAAGGTATAGTTAATTTCTGACAAGAATCAGCATCGCCCTTATGACCCAAATCATTCCCTCAGACTTCGACATTGCAGCCGAAGAGAGCGCAGAGTTCGTGCCCATGCGCGGTGTGGCTAACCCTCACCTGCAAACCATGCTGCCGCGCCTGATCCGCCGCAAGGTACAGTTCACCCCGCACTGGCAACGCCTGGATTTGCCGGATGGCGACTTTTTGGATCTCGCCTGGAGCGAAGATCCGGATCGGGCCAGACATAAACCCCGTCTGGTAGTGTTTCACGGTCTGGAAGGCAGCCTGCACAGCCCTTACGCACACGGACTCATTGAGGCGGCGAAAGCCCGCGGCTGGCTTGGGGTGGTGATGCATTTTCGCGGATGCAGCGGCGAGCCTAATCGTCAGAAACGCATTTATCACTCGGGTGAAACCGAGGACGGCACCTGGTTCCTGCGCTGGCTAAGAGACAATTTCGGCGAGGCGCCAACGGCAGCGGTGGGGTATTCGCTGGGCGGCAATATGCTGGCCTGTCTGCTGGCGAAGGAGAGCGACGCCGTACCGCTGGATGCGGCGGTGATTGTCTCTGCGCCGTTTATGCTGGAGCAGTGCAGCTATCATATGGAAAAGGGCTTTTCGCGAGTGTACCAGCGCTACCTGCTCAACCTGCTGAAAGCCAACGCCGCGCGCAAGCTGAAGGCCTATCCGGATACGCTGCCTGTGACGCTGCAACAGCTCAAACGCGTGAAGCGCCTGCGCGAGTTTGATGATTTGATCACCTCGAAAATTCACGGTTTTGCCGATGCGATTGACTATTACCGTCAGTGCAGCGCCATGCCTTTACTGAATCAAATCACGAAACCCACGCTGATTATCCACGCCAAAGACGATCCGTTTATGGATCATCACTCGATCCCCGCCCCTGACTATCTGCCGGATAACGTGGAGTATCAGCTCACCGAGTTCGGCGGGCACGTCGGCTTTGTTGGCGGCACGCTGCGTCGGCCAAAAATGTGGCTTGAGACGCGTATACCCGACTGGTTAACGGCCTATCTGGACGGTAAAAAATGATTATTCCCTGGCAGGATCTCTCTCCCGAAACGCTCGATAATCTGATTGAAAGCTTTGTCTTGCGCGAAGGCACCGATTATGGTGAACATGAACGTTCGCTTGAACAAAAGGTCAACGATGTTAAGCGCCAGCTTAAAAGCGGCGACGTGGTGCTGGTATGGTCCGAACTGCATGAGACGGTCAATATCATGCCCCGCAACGCGTTTCATGGCTGATCTTTACACTTTTCCAGTCAGGGAGTTGCTATGTCTGCCAGACATCCGGTTATTGCCGTTACGGGTTCGAGTGGGGCGGGAACCACTACCACCAGCCTCGCCTTCCGCAAGATCTTCGCCCAGCTTAACTTACGGGCGGCCGAGGTAGAAGGCGACAGCTTTCACCGCTACACGCGCCCGGAGATGGATATGGCCATCCGCAAGGCGCGCGATCTGGGTAAACACATCAGCTACTTCGGCCCGGAGGCCAATGACTTCGGCCTGCTGGAGCAAACCTTCCGTGAATACGGGCAAAGCGGTACCGGGCAGTCCCGCAAGTATCTCCACACCTACGATGAAGCCGTGCCCTGGAACCAGGTCCCCGGCACGTTCACGCCCTGGCAGCCGCTGCCGGAACCGACTGACGTGCTGTTTTACGAAGGATTGCACGGCGGCGTGGTGACGCCTCAGCACGACGTGGCGCGCCACGTGGATTTGCTGGTGGGGGTGGTGCCGATTGTTAACCTTGAGTGGATCCAGAAGCTGACGCGTGACATGAGCGAGCGCGGCCATTCGCGAGAGGCGGTCATGGACTCGGTGGTGCGCTCCATGGAAGATTACATCAACTTCCTGACGCCGCAGTTCTCCCGAACCCACATTAACTTCCAGCGCGTCCCCACCGTGGACACCTCCAACCCGTTCGCCGCAAAAAGCATCCCTTCCCTGGACGAGAGCTTTGTGGTGATCCACTTCCGCAACCTGGAAGGCATTGATTACCCCTGGCTGCTGGCGATGCTACAAGGTTCGTTTATTTCGCACATGAATACGTTAGTGGTGCCCGGGGGAAAAATGGGGCTGGCAATGGAACTTATCATGACACCGCTGGTGCAGCGGCTGATGGAAGGGAAGCAGATCGCGTGAACATGTTCCCTCTCCCCGTGGGAGAGGGTTAGGGTGAGGGCATCAACACGCACGATGCCCCAATAATTAAGCCTCTATCACTTCATACGAATGGGTGATGTTTACCGCTTTCTCCAGCATTAACGCCACAGAGCAGTATTTCTCCGCAGACAGGTCAACCGCACGCGAGACCGCCCCATCCTTCAGTTCTTTGCCAGTGACGATAAAGTGCAGATTAATATGCGTGAACAGGCGTGGCGCCTCTTCGCGACGTTCTGACGTCAGCTTCACTTCACAATCGGTCACGTCATGACGGCCTTTTTGCAGGATCGACACCACGTCGATCGCGCTGCATCCGCCCGCCGCCATCAGCACCATCTCCATCGGGCTTGGCGCTTTATCGCCGGAGTTGCCATCCATCAAAACCTGGTGCCCGGAAGCAGACTCGCCCAGGAACGTTAACCCTTCAACCCATTTCACACGCGCTTGCATATTCACTCACTCCAACGTTGCATTTTTTATGACAGATTACGTGTACGTTACATTTCTCGCAACGGAAGGCGACCTGCGTCATGCTGAAGCGAGACACCAGGAGACACGCGGCGAAAGCTATGCTAAAACACTCTGGATGCTACAGTAATACATTGACGTTACACATGTATGCAGAGGACATCAAACTTTACTGGCTGCGAAACGTTACGACAGCCGACTTCCCAGGTATGGGTAAGAATTCGATTGCAACCCCAGAGTCCGGATGCATCTTATGACTCTGGTGACAGCTTATAACAGAGGATAACAGCGCATGGTGCTTGGCAAACCGCAAACAGACCCGACTCTCGAATGGTTCTTGTCTCATTGCCACATTCATAAGTACCCATCAAAGAGCACGCTGATTCACCAGGGTGAAAAAGCGGAAACGTTGTATTACATCGTTAAAGGCTCGGTGGCCGTGCTGATCAAAGATGAAGAAGGGAAAGAGATGATCCTTTCTTATCTGAACCAGGGCGATTTTATCGGTGAACTGGGCCTGTTTGAAGAAGGCCAGGAACGTAGCGCCTGGGTTCGTGCAAAAACAGCATGTGAAGTGGCTGAAATTTCTTATAAGAAATTCCGTCAGCTGATTCAGGTCAACCCTGACATCCTGATGCGTCTCTCTTCCCAGATGGCACGCCGTCTGCAAGTGACCTCTGAGAAGGTGGGTAACCTCGCCTTCCTGGACGTGACCGGTCGTATCGCGCAGACGCTGTTGAACCTGGCGAAACAGCCAGACGCCATGACCCACCCTGACGGTATGCAAATTAAAATTACCCGCCAGGAAATCGGTCAGATCGTCGGCTGCTCCCGTGAAACAGTGGGCCGTATCCTGAAGATGCTGGAAGATCAGAACCTGATCTCCGCCCACGGTAAAACCATCGTGGTTTACGGGACCCGTTAATTCCGGTCAAACGGCGTGCCGCCGCAGGGTGGCACGCCGTTTTTGTCTCTACTCCTCATGTGGCGCAGGCTGATCTATCACCCGGAAGTTAACTACGCACTACGACAAACGCTGGTGTTGTGTCTTCCCGTGGCCGTGGGCCTGCTCCTCGGACATCTTCAGCAAGGCCTGCTGTTTTCCCTCGTGCCCGCCTGCTGCAACATTGCCGGTCTGGATACGCCGCATAAACGCTTTTTTAAACGTCTGATTATTGGCGGCTGCCTGTTTGCCGGCTGTAGCCTTGCCGTACAACTCTTACTGGCCCGCGACATTCCTCTGCCGTTGATCCTGACCGTGCTGGCGATGACGCTCGGCGTCACCGCCGAAATCAGCTCGCTGCACGCCCGCCTGCTTCCCGCGTCGCTGATTGCCGCCATCTTCACCTTAAGCCTTGCAGGTAATATGCCGGTGTGGGAGCCATTGCTGATCTACGCCCTCGGCACGCTGTGGTACGGGCTGTTTAACTGGTTCTGGTTCTGGCTGTGGCGGGAACAGCCGCTGCGCGAATCCCTGAGCCTGCTCTACGTGCAGCTTGCTGAATACTGCGAAGCAAAATACACCCTGCTCACTCAACATACCGACCCGGAAAAATCCCTGCCGCCGCTACTGGCGCGCCAGCAAAAAGTGGTGGATCTGATCAGCCAGTGCTATCAGCAGCTGCACATGCTTGCCGCCAACAAAAATCATGAATACAAGCGGCTGCTGCGAATCTTCCAGGTCGGGCTGGATTTGCAGGAGCATATCTCCGTCAGCCTTCATAATCCGGAAGAGGTGCAAAAGCTGGTGGAGCGCAGCCATGCAGAAGCGGTGATCCGCTGGAACGCGCAGACCGTCGCGGCCCGCCTGCGGGTGCTGGCTGACGATATCCTCTATCACCGCTACCCGACGCGCTTTAACATGGACAAACAGCTCGGCGCGCTGGAAAAGATTGCGCGTCAGCACGCGGATAACCCGGTCGGGCAATTTGCTGCCTGGCATTTCAGCCGCATCGCCCGGGTGTTACGCACCCAGCGCCCGCTTTATGCCCGCGACCTGATGGCCGATAAGCAAAAACGGCTGCCGCTGCTGCCCGCGCTCAAAAGCTATCTTTCACTGAAATCTTCTGCCCTGCGCAATGCCGCACGGATCAGTGTGATGCTGAGCATCGCCAGCCTGATGGGAATGGCCCTGCACCTGCCGAAACCCTACTGGATCTTAATGACCGTACTGTTTGTTACCCAGAACGGCTATGGCGCCACGCGGGTCCGTATTCTGCATCGGGCGGGCGGCACGATGGCGGGGCTGATTATCGCGGGCATAACGCTGCACTTCCACGTGCCGGAGGGCTATACCCTGGCCGGTATGCTGGCAATCACGCTGGTGAGCTATCTGATTATCCGCAAAAACTACGGCTGGGCGATGGTGGGCTTTACGGTGACGGCGGTGTATACCCTTCAACTGCTCACGCTTAACGGGGAACAGTTTATTATTGCCCGTCTGGTCGATACGCTGATTGGCTGCCTGATCGCCTTTGGCGGCATGGTCTGGCTGTGGCCGCAGTGGCAGAGCGGGCTGTTGAGGCAGAACGCCCACGACGCGCTGGAAGCTGACCAGCAGGCCATTCGTCTGATCCTGAGCGATGACCCACAGCCCTCTCCGCTGGCCTACGAGCGCATGAAGGTCAACCAGGCGCATAACGCCCTGTTCAACTCCCTTAACCAGGCCATGCAGGAGCCGGGCTTTAACGCGCACTATCTGGCTGACATGAAGCTGTGGGTCACGCACAGCCAGTTTATCGTCGAGCACATCAATGCCATGACGACGCTGGCGCGGGAGCACACGATGCTGACGCCGGATCTGGCGCAGCGCTATTTGCAGTCGTGTGAAATTGCGTTGCAGCGCTGTCAGCAGCGCCTGGAGTATGATGCACCGGGCGAGTCAGGTGATTCGAACATTCTGGAAGCGCCGGAGACGCTGACCCACGGGCCGATGAGCACCCTTGAGCAGCATTTACAGCGCGTTCTCGGCCACCTGAACACCATGCACACCATTTCGTCGGTGGCATGGCGTCAGCGCCCGCATCACGGGATTTGGTTAACGCGCCGGTTAAAACGAACCGCGTATTAGCCGCTGACGATCTTCGCGACTGCCGCGGCAAAACGGGTTAATCCGTCTTCGATGTCTTTGTCTTCCACCACAAGCGATGGCGCAAAGCGCATCACGTCCGGCCCGGCATTGAGCACCATGACGCCTTCGTGCGCGGCGGCGTGCAGGAAATCGCGCGCGCGGCCTTTATACTGAGGCTTCAACTCGGCGCCAATCAGCAGCCCCATTCCGCGGATTTCGCTGAAGACATCAAACTGTTCGTCAATCTGCTGAAGATGTTTCACAAACAGATCGCGTTTCGCATTCACGCCATTCAGGACGTCCGGCGTATTAATGATATCGAACGCCGCACCCGCCACGGCACACGCCAGCGGATTACCGCCGTAGGTGGAGCCGTGTGAGCCCACATGAAATGCGGAAGCGATATCCTGGGTAGTGAGTACCGCACTGACCGGGAAACCGCCGCCGAGCGCTTTCGCGCTGGTCAGAATATCCGGCGTTACGCCGTAGTGCATATAAGCGAACAGATCCCCGGTACGCCCCATCCCACACTGCACTTCATCAAACACCAGCAGCGCCTGGTGCTCGTCACACAGTTCGCGCAGCCCTTGCAGAAATTCCGGGGTGGCCGCCGTGACGCCGCCTTCCCCCTGAATGGGCTCGACCACCACGGCACAGGTGTGATCGTCCATCACCGCTTTAACGGCGTGCAGATCGTTAAACGGCACGTGGATGATATCCGCAGGTTTCGGACCAAAGCCGTCGGAATACTTCGGCTGGCCGCCCACGGAAACGGTAAAGAACGAGCGACCGTGGAAGGCGTTATGGAAGGCGATGATTTTGGTTTTGTACGGACTATGACGCGTGGTTGCGTAGTAGCGCGCCAGCTTAAAGGCGGTTTCGTTGGCTTCGGTGCCGGAGTTCATAAACAGCACGCGTTCGGCGAAGGTGGCATCGATGATCTTACGCCCCAGACGCAGCGCCGGTTCGTTGGTGAACACGTTGCTGGTGTGCCACAGCGTTTCGCCCTGCGTTTTCAGCGCGTCCACCAGCGCAGGATGGCAATGGCCCAGTGCCGTCACCGCAATACCGCCTGCGAAATCAACATACTCGTTGCCCTGCTGATCCCAGACGCGGCTGCCTCTCCCTTTCACCGGGATAAACTCAGCCGGTGCATAAATCGGCAGGATCACTTCATCGAATGTCGCGCGGGTAATTGCTGGTTGTTCAGTTGCCATGTCATGACCATCCATTTTTATGTCACAGTTATTGTGAAAATATAATCACAAAATATGCATAAAAAATCACAGCAAGGCAACCGATATTCAGCGATTAAGGAAATTGGCCAGCAGCGCGTGCCCCTGTTCGCTGAGAATGCTTTCCGGGTGGAACTGCACACCTTCCAGATCGTACTCGCGGTGGCGAATGCCCATGATCTCCTGCGTCTCGCTCCAGGCGGTAACCTCAAAGCAGGCCGGCAGGGTCGGCGGATCAATAATCAGAGAATGGTAGCGCGTCACGGTTAACGGATTGTTTAGCCCCAGGAATGCGCCGGTACCGGTGTGTGTGATCGGTGAGGTTTTGCCATGCATGACTTTCGCGGCACGGACAATGGTGGCGCCAAAGACCTGCGCAATGGCCTGGTGACCCAGGCAGACGCCCAGAATCGGCAGTTTGCCCGCATAGTGTTGGATTACCGCCAGCGAGATGCCGGACTCCGACGGGGTACACGGCCCGGGCGAAATCACGATTTTCTGAGGTGCCAGCGCGTCAATGTCATCCAGCGCGATCTCATCGTTACGGCGGACAACCACCTCTGCCCCCAGCTCGCAAAAATACTGGTAGAGGTTCCAGGTAAAGGAATCATAGTTATCAATCAGCAGAATCATGGCGGCTCCTGAAAAAATGGCCGCCCTATTTTACGCAGATTCCCGCGCTTCGCTCACAACTTTGGCGAAGATGACGTTCAGGGCGGTCAAATCCCCCATCGCCCCGCTCTGGTTGGCGGCAGCCCAGTCGTCCGGGTCGATCCCCTGCCAGTTCAGCACGTAGCCCGCATGAATAGCCAGTTGTTCAAAGAAGATCCGCTGGGCCACGCCATTACCGCTCATAAACGGATGTAGCATGTTGATTTCACAGTAGTAATGACTGATTCTGTCTGTAAACTCTTCTTTCTGAAGGCCTACCAGATATTTATCACTTTCCAGCGAAGCCATCAGCTCATTACCCACTTTCTCGATGTACTCGAAATGGCAAAAAGGAATGTCGCCCTTGGAAATATCGGCGGTGCGCAGCTCGCCCGCGCCTTTCATTTCGTTGCGGAATAAATGGCGGTGAATAAGACACAGATGGGGTAAACCCGGTGCGGAAGGCCCCAGTTCCAGCGTCTCGATATCGGGTTCAGCGGGCCCCTTACCTTTTTCAAGGAGGCAGCTGGCCTGAAAATTGACACTACGTTGTTGCTCCCAGAGACGGGATTTTTGCTTGTCGGTGAGTTTTTTCACTACGCCTCCCTGAATAGTCCGTTTGCCACAAGTATAAGCAGCAAAACGCGCTTTCGCAGGGAGGGCGGAAAGACACGGGCAGGATATGCCCGTGTGGACGAACGATTACGGCAGCACTTTCGCGGAGAGAATGACGACAGGCTTAGTCGGCACATTCTGGTATGGACCGACATCGTGAGTCTGAACCTGAGAGATCTTATCCGCCACGTCCATGCCTTTCACCACTTTGCCAAACACCGCGTAGCCAAAGTCGCGCTGACCGTGGTCCAGGAAGGCGTTATCAGCCACGTTGAGGAAGAACTGGCTGGTGGCGCTGTCTTTGTCCGCCGTACGCGCCATCGAGATGGTGCCGCGCTTGTTCAGCAGGCCGTTGTCAGCTTCATTTTTGATGGGCGGGTTAGGCTGTTTCTGCTGCATCTGCTCGTTAAAACCGCCACCCTGAATCATAAAGCCCGGGATCACGCGGTGGAATGTGGTGTTGTTATAAAAACCACTGTTCACGTAGTCGAGGAAGTTTTTCACCGAAACAGGGGCTTTCTGGCTATCCAGCTCCAGCTCAATATTCCCCGCAGAGGTAGTCAGCAGGACGTGAGGGTCTCCTTTGGCTGCCAGCGCAGCAGGGGAAACGGCAGAAAGAGCAAACACAGCTGCAACAGCCGCCAGTGTTGATTTGAGCATGAGAATTCCTTAACAAAGCGCAGTATAAAAAGCGAATGGCTTGATTCTAAAGAGCAGTATGAACCCAGACCAGTCTTTTACCTAATTTTACCAAATTGAAACAATTATTACCGCGCAAACGATTGTTCACCCCGCAACATAATGTGATCTGCATCACGTTAAAACCTGCAATTGTGCTCAAAATTTTCTGAAAAGATTTAATTAGATCACTTTCGCGACTAAAATCTGCCCGCTCAAACGCAGCCATTGCGTTTTTCTTTACTTTTAACAGGCCAGACATGACTAACAGCAATCGCATCAAGCTCACATGGATCAGCTTCTTCTCTTACGCCCTGACCGGCGCGTTGGTGATCGTCACCGGGATGGTGATGGGAAATATCGCAGACTACTTCCAGCTGCCCGTTTCCAGCATGAGTAACACCTTCACCTTCCTGAACGCGGGGATCCTGATCTCTATTTTCCTTAATGCATGGCTGATGGAAATCGTGCCGCTGAAAACGCAGCTGCGTTTTGGCTTCGTGCTGATGGTTGCCGCCGTGGCGGGCCTGATGTTGAGCCACAGCATCGCCCTCTTCTCTGCCGCCATGTTCGTACTGGGCCTGGTGAGCGGGATCACCATGTCGATCGGTACGTTTCTGATTACGCACATGTATGAAGGCCGCCAGCGCGGCGCACGTCTGCTGTTCACCGACTCCTTCTTCAGCATGGCCGGGATGATTTTCCCGATGGTCGCCGCGTATCTTCTGGCGCGCAGCATTGAGTGGTACTGGGTATATGCCTGCATTGGTCTGGTCTATGTCGCGATCTTTATTCTCACCTTCGGCTGCGAGTTCCCGGTGCTGGGCAAAAAAGCGCAGACTACATCCGAGCCGGTTGCGAAAGAAAAATGGGGTATCGGCGTACTGTTCCTCTCCATCGCCGCGCTGTGTTACATCCTCGGCCAGCTGGGCTTTATCTCCTGGGTTCCAGAGTATGCTAAAGGTCTGGGCATGAGCCTGAACGACGCGGGTAAACTGGTGAGCGATTTCTGGATGTCTTACATGTTCGGCATGTGGGCATTTAGCTTTATCCTGCGCTTCTTCGACCTGCAACGGATCCTGACCGTTCTGGCGGGTCTGGCGACCGTGCTGATGTATCTGTTCATCAACGGTTCCCCGGAGCATATGCCGTGGTTCATCCTGACCCTGGGCTTCTTCTCCAGCGCGATTTATACCTCGATCATCACCCTTGGCTCTCTTCAGACCAAAGTGGCCTCGCCAAAGCTGGTGAACTTTGTGCTGACCTGCGGCACCATCGGCACCATGCTGACCTTCGTGGTCACGGGCCCGATTGTTGCGCACAGCGGCCCGCTGGCGGCGCTGCATACCGCTAACGGTCTATACGCCGTGGTGTTTATCATGTGCTTCGTGCTGGGCTTTGTGACCCGTCACCGTCAACACAACCCGGCAACAGCTACCCACTAATCGCCGTAACCCCTTTGCGTACTGCAAAGGGGTTTCCCCCAGCTCACCCGCCCTGCCCGCCGATGGGTAAAAACCCCATTAATTTTGTGCGAAAAACGAACAAGCACAAAAATCAAACAATATCCGTCACTTATAAAAATCCTGACAAATCATAGATATACCCCCTAAGGGGTAGGTGAAGGCGTATTTGATTTGCATCAATAAGTGCCCCTGCTGAATCGTTAAGGTAGGCAGTAATAGAAAAGAAATCGAGGCAAAAATGAGCAAAGTCAGACTCGCTATCATCGGTAACGGCATGGTCGGCCACCGCTTTATTGAGGATCTTCTCGATAAAGCCGATGCTGAGCAGTTCGATATTACCGTGTTCTGTGAAGAACCCCGCAAGGCGTACGACCGTGTGCACTTGTCTTCCTACTTCTCTCACCATACCGCCGAAGAGCTCTCTCTGGTGCGTGAAGGGTTCTACGAGAAGCATGGCGTAAAAGTGCTGGTGGGCGAACGCGCTATCACCATCAACCGTCAGGAGAAAGTAATCCACTCCAGCGCCGGACGTACGGTTTTTTACGATAAGCTGATCATGGCGACGGGCTCGTATCCGTGGATCCCGCCTATTAAAGGGTCGGAAACCCAGGATTGCTTCGTTTACCGTACCATTGAAGACCTCAACGCCATTGAATCCTGCGCACGTCGAAGCAAACGCGGCGCGGTTGTCGGCGGTGGTCTGCTGGGTCTGGAAGCGGCAGGCGCGCTGAAAAACCTCGGCGTTGAAACCCACGTTATCGAATTTGCCCCGATGCTGATGGCCGAACAGCTCGACCACATGGGTGGCGATCAGCTGCGCCGTAAGATCGAAAGCATGGGCGTGAAAGTTCACACCAGCAAAAACACCAAAGAGATCATTCAGGAAGGGACTGAAGCACGCAAAACCATGCGCTTTGCCGACGGCAGCGAGCTGGAAGTGGACTTCATCGTCTTCTCCACCGGTATCCGCCCGCGCGACAAGCTGGCAACGCAATGCGGTCTGGCCGTCGCGCAGCGCGGTGGGATCATGATTAACGACACCTGCCAGACCTCCGACCCGGATATTTACGCCATCGGCGAATGCGCCAGCTGGAACAACCGCGTATTCGGCCTGGTCGCGCCTGGGTACAAAATGGCGCAGGTCGCCGTTGACCATATCCTCGGCAGCGAAAACGCCTTCACCGGCGCAGACATGAGCGCCAAGCTGAAGCTGCTGGGCGTGGACGTGGGCGGTATTGGCGATGCGCATGGTCGCACCCCGAACTCCCGCAGCTATGTTTATCTGGACGAAAGCAAAGAAGTCTACAAACGTCTTATCGTCAGCCAGGACAACAAAACCCTGCTCGGGGCGGTGCTGGTGGGCGACACCAGCGACTTCGGCAACCTGCTCCAGCTGGTGCTGAACGCCATTGAGCTGCCGGAAAACCCGGACGCGCTGATCCTCCCGGCGCACGCCTCCAGCGGTAAGCCGTCCATTGGCGTGGATAAACTGCCGGACAGCGCGCAAATCTGTTCCTGCTTCGACGTCACCAAAGGCATGCTGATCTCCGCCATTAACAAAGGCTGCCACACCGTTGCGGCGCTGAAGGCGGAAACCAAAGCCGGGACCGGCTGCGGCGGCTGTATCCCGCTGGTCACCCAGGTGCTGAACGCCGAGCTGGCAAAACAGGGCATTGAAGTGAACAACAACCTGTGCGAGCACTTCGCTTACTCTCGCCAGGAGCTGTACCACCTGATCCGCGTGGAGGGCATTAAGTCCTTTGACGAACTGCTGGAGAAACACGGCCAGGGCTATGGCTGTGAGGTATGTAAGCCTACCGTTGGTTCGCTGCTGGCGTCCTGCTGGAACGAATATGTGCTCAAACCAGAACACACTCCGCTTCAGGACACCAACGATAACTTCCTGGCCAATATTCAGAAAGACGGGACTTACTCGGTGATCCCGCGTTCTGCCGGAGGGGAAATCACCCCGGAAGGGCTGGTCGCCGTGGGTCGTATCGCCCGTGAGTTTAACCTGTACACCAAAATCACCGGTTCCCAGCGTATCGGCCTGTTCGGCGCGCAGAAAGATGACCTGCCGGAAATCTGGCGTCAGCTGATTGAAGCGGGCTTCGAAACCGGCCACGCGTACGCCAAAGCGCTGCGCATGGCGAAAACCTGCGTGGGCAGCACCTGGTGTCGCTACGGCGTCGGCGACAGCGTGGGATTCGGCGTTGAGCTGGAAAACCGCTACAAAGGCATCCGTACCCCGCACAAAATGAAGTTCGGCGTCTCCGGCTGTACCCGCGAATGTGCGGAAGCGCAGGGTAAAGACGTGGGTATTATTGCCACCGAGAAAGGCTGGAACCTGTACGTGTGCGGCAACGGCGGGATGAAACCTCGCCACGCGGATCTGCTGGCCGCCGATCTCGATCGCGATACGCTGATCAAATACCTCGACCGTTTCATGATGTTCTACATCCGTACCGCCGATAAGCTGACCCGTACCGCCTCCTGGCTTGATAACCTCGAGGGCGGCATCGACTACCTGAAGTCGGTCATTATCGACGACAAGCTGGGCCTGAATGAACAGCTGGAATCCGAGATGACTCGCCTGCGCGAGGCGGTGATCTGCGAGTGGACCGAAACCGTGAACACGCCAGCGGCGCAGACGCGCTTCAAACACTTTATCAACAGCACCCAGCGCGACCCGAACGTGCAGGTGGTGCCGGAGCGTGAACAGCATCGTCCAGCGACCCCGTATGAACGTATTCCGGTGATGCTGGTGGAGGAAAACGCATGAGCCAGTGGGTAAACATCTGCAATATTAACGACATTCTGCCAGCAACCGGCGTCTGTGCCCTGCTGGGCAACGAGCAGGTGGCGATTTTCCGTCCTCGCCACGATGAACAGGTCTATGCCATCAGCAATATCGACCCGTTCTTCGAGGCCAGCGTGCTCTCCCGCGGTCTGATTGCGGAGCACCAGGGCGAACTGTGGGTTGCCAGCCCGCTGAAAAAGCAGCGCTTCCGCTTAACCGACGGGCGCTGCATGGAAGATGAAAGCTTCTCGGTCAAACACTACGACGTCCGCGTGAAGGACGGCAAGGTGCAGCTGAAAGGGTAACCCCTCGCCTTTTCAATAGGAAAGGCTTATGACCCCTTATGGGTAACGGCAGGAAAAACCGTATGTTCTGTACGATTCCTGCTGTTATCCTGACGTCAATTCTTCCCCCGCCATGAATGCTGTGAGGTAACGTCGTGGATCACCTGCCGATTTTTTGTCAATTACGCAACCGCGACTGCCTGCTCGTGGGCGGCGGCGATGTGGCTGAACGCAAGGCGCGCCTGCTGTTAGAGGCGGGCGCCCGACTGACCGTTAACGCCCTCACCTTCGCCCCACAGTTTGACGTCTGGGCGCAGGAAGGGATGCTCACCCAGGTGCAGGGCGAATTTGATGAATCCCTGCTGGATACCTGCTGGCTGACCATCGCCGCAACGGATAACGATGACGTTAACCAGCGCGTCAGCGACGCCTGCGAAGCGCGCCGCATCTTCTGTAACGTGGTGGATGCGCCGAAAGAGGCGAGCTTTATCATGCCGTCGATTATCGACCGTTCACCGCTGATGATTGCGGTGTCGTCCGGTGGCCGCTCGCCCGTTCTTGCCCGTCTGCTGCGGGAAAAACTGGAAGCCGTGCTGCCGCAGCATCTTGGCCAGATTGCCCAATACGCCGGGCAGCTGCGTTCCCGCGTGAAGCAAACCTTCGCAACCGTGGGCGAACGCCGTCGCTTCTGGGAGAAGTTCTTTGTCAATGACAGGCTGGCGCAGTCGCTGGCCAATCAGGACACCAAAGCCGTTGAAGAGACGACCGAACAGCTCCTGAGCGAGCCGCTGGATCATCGCGGTGAAGTGGTACTGGTGGGCGCAGGTCCCGGCGATGCGGGCTTGCTGACGCTGAAGGGTCTCCAGCAGATCCAGCAGGCGGACATCGTGGTGTATGACCGTCTGGTCTCTGATGACATCATGAATCTGGTACGCCGCGATGCTGACCGCGTGTTCGTCGGCAAACGGGCAGGTTATCACTGCGTACCGCAGGAGGAGATCAACCAGATCCTGCTGCGGGAAGCGCAGAAAGGTAAGCGTGTGGTGCGTCTGAAAGGGGGCGATCCCTTTATCTTTGGTCGCGGCGGCGAGGAGCTGGAAACTCTCTGCAACGCGGGCATTCCATTCTCCGTGGTGCCGGGTATTACGGCGGCATCCGGCTGTTCTGCCTATTCCGGCATTCCGTTAACCCATCGCGACTATGCCCAGAGCGTGCGCCTGGTGACGGGCCACCTGAAAACCGGCAGCGAGCTGGACTGGCATAATCTGGCCGCTGAAAAGCAGACGCTGGTCTTCTACATGGGGCTAAATCAGGCAGCCACGATTCAGGCGAAACTGCTGGAGCACGGCATGGAAGCAGATATGCCGGTCGCACTGGTGGAAAACGGCACCGCCATTACGCAGCACGTGGTCGATGGCGTGCTGACGCAGCTGGGTGAGCTGGCGCAGCAGGTTCAAAGCCCGGCGCTGATCGTTGTTGGACGCGTGGTTGAGCTGCGCGAAAAGCTGAACTGGTTCTCAAACCACTAACCATAGTCTCTCTTCCTGGAGTAGTCCTTATGCGGACTACTCCCTTCATACCTCAGTCGATAACATACCGCCCGCATAATGGAACTTTTCCATTTATTCCCTCGTGTTACATCCAATTTTAGATTTTTAGACAAGGAATGCGTATGTTCAAACTGGCAAAAGCTGCCGTTCTGGTCGGCCTGTTATCAACTCTGACGGCCTGCACCGGTCACGTTCAAAATACTAAAAATAATTGCAGCTACGATTACCTGCTGCATCCGGCGATCTCCATTTCGAAGATCATCGGCGGTTGCGGCCCGGCGGCACAGCAGTAAGCGTTTTTCAGGCGTAAAAAAACCGGGAATTTCCCGGTTTTTTTATTGAGTCCGTATTTGTCGGGTGGCGGCTTAAGGTTTCGCCACAAACCCAATCGCCTCGTACACCGCTTTCAGGGTTTCCGACGCGCGCGCGCTGGCTTTTTCTGCGCCCTCTTTCATCACTTTTTGCAGGAAAGCTTCGTCGTTACGGTAACGGTGATAGCGCTCCTGCAACTCGGTCAGCATGCCGGAAACGGCGTCTGCCACTTCGCCTTTCAGGTGGCCGTACATCTTGCCTTCAAAGTGTTTTTCCAGCTCAGGGATGCTCTGTCCGGTCACACCGGAGAGAATGTCCAGCAGGTTGGATACGCCCGCTTTGTTCTGCACGTCGTAGCGCACCACTGGCGGCTCATCGGAGTCGGTCACCGCACGCTTGAGCTTTTTCACCACCGATTTCGGATCTTCCAGCAGGCCGATAACGTTGTTGCGGTTATCGTCAGACTTGGACATCTTTTTGGTCGGCTCCAGCAGGGACATCACGCGCGCGCCGGATTTCGGAATAAACGGCTCAGGCACTTTGAACACGTCGCCGTAAAGCGCATTGAAGCGCTGGGCAATATCGCGGCTCAGCTCCAGGTGCTGCTTCTGGTCTTCACCCACCGGCACCTGGTTGGTCTGGTACAGCAGAATGTCGGCCGCCATCAGCACCGGATAGTCAAACAGACCGGCGTTGATGTTCTCAGAGTAGCGCGCAGACTTATCCTTGAACTGGGTCATGCGGCTCAGCTCGCCGAAATAGGTGTAGCAGTTCAGCGCCCAGCCCAGCTGCGCGTGCTCTGGTACGTGAGACTGAACGAAAATGGTGCTCTTCTCGGGATCGATACCGCACGCCAGGTACAGCGCCAGCGTATCGAGCGTTGCTTTGCGAAGCTTCTCTGGATCCTGACGCGCGGTGATAGCATGCAAATCCACGATGCAGTAAATGCAGTGGTAGTCATCCTGCATGCTCACCCACTGACGTAACGCACCCATGTAGTTACCAATGGTCAGTTCACCTGAAGGCTGTGCGCCACTAAAAACGATGGGCTTAGTCATTATTCAATTCCTGATGTTCACTGTGCGAGAGCCCGAGTGCGGGCAACAAATCTTTGAAGTGGTCGAACACAACGTCCGGCTCACTCAGCGTAATGGCTTCACCGTAGTTGTAGCCGTAGGTCAACCCAACCGACGGGCAACCTGCCGCTCTGGCAGCCAGAATATCATTGCGGGAATCCCCGACAAAGAGCAGCTCCGCAGGTGCTAAGGATAATTTTCCTGCCACCAGCAATAGCGGTTCCGGATGCGGCTTTTTATTCTGTACGTCATCGCCGCCCACAATCACGGAGAAGTATTTCGCGATATCCAGCGCTTCCAGCAGAGGCGCAACGAACGGTGTCGGCTTGTTAGTTACCAGCCCCAGCGGGATGCCTTTAGCATATAGCGCGCTCAGCGTTTCAGCGACATCCGGGAACAGGAAGCTGCCCTCTTCGACGGTCTCTTCGTAGAAACGGTCGAACAGTTTGCGCAGAATACGCTGCTGCTCATCCTGGGGAATATCCGCGTGGTCAACACTCGGTTTACCTTGCGCGGAACGCTGAGAGGCACGCTCCTGACGAGCCCAGGTCAGCGCGCGCTCCATCAGCACGTCTGCACCGTTACCAATCCACGTCACGACGCGCTCTTCGCCTGCAACGGGGAGTTCAAGGGCATACAGCGCCTGATCGACGGCGCTGGTTAATCCTGGCGCGCTGTCGACCAGCGTGCCGTCGAGGTCAAATGCTACACCCCGAATAGCCTGCAATTTATCCATGACTTACCTTCGCCAGTTCACGGCGCATTTCATCAATGACTTTTTTGTAATCCGGTTGATCGAAGATGGCGGAGCCTGCGACGAACATATCCGCCCCTGCCTCCGCAATCTCTCCGATGTTATTGACCTTCACGCCGCCGTCCACTTCCAGACGAATATCATAGCCAGACTCATCGATACGGCGGCGCACTTCACGCAGTTTGTCGAGGGTCTGAGGGATAAATGACTGACCACCAAAGCCTGGGTTGACGGACATCAGCAGGATCACGTCCAGCTTGTCCATCACGTAGTCGAGATAGCTCAGCGGGGTCGCCGGGTTAAAGACCAGTCCCGCCTTACAGCCGTTCTCTTTGATCAGCTGTAGCGTGCGGTCAACATGTTCGGAGGCTTCCGGGTGGAAAGTGATGATGCTGGCACCCGCCGCGGCGAAATCGGGTACGATGCGGTCAACCGGTTTCACCATCAGATGCACGTCAATGGGCGCGGTGATCCCGTAGTTACGCAGTGCTTTAAGCACCATCGGACCGATGGTCAGGTTGGGAACGTAGTGGTTATCCATAACGTCGAAATGGACGACATCCGCGCCAGCCGCGAGAGCTTTAGCAGTGTCTTCACCCAGGCGGGCAAAATCGGCCGACAGAATTGAGGGGGCAATCAAAAACTGTTTCATCCGCATCTCCTTGAAATGTGTTTACCGGCGGGCAAAGGCTCAGGGTCGATAAAGCGCCAGAAGTTCGTCCACCTTTTTACGTGTGCCGCCGTTGCTGCTAATGCTACGCCGCACTTTTACCTGAAAATGCTTCGCGGCTTTGTACCATTCGCGCGTATCAGGCGTGTCGTGATTCGAAATTAACACCGGAATTCTTTTGCTGACCAGCTTTTCCGCCATCTCAGCCAGACGAGCCTGCTCGGCCGGGCTGAAGCTATTGGTGTGGTAGGCGGTGAAATTTGCCGTGGCAGACAGCGGCGCGTAAGGCGGGTCGCAGTAGACCACCGAGTTTACGCCCGCCAGCTCCATGCACTCTTCATATGAGAGACAGTAGAACTCGGCATTCTGCGCTTTTTCAGCAAAGTGATACAGCTCGTCCTGCGGGAAATAAGGACGCTTATAGCGGCCAAACGGCACGTTAAACTCGCCACGCAGATTATACCGGCACAGACCGTTGTAGCCATGGCGGTTGAGATAAAGAAACAACAGCGCGCGACGGAACGGATCCTGGCTTTGATTAAACTCAGCGCGGAACTGATAGTAGACGTCCGGGTTGTTGTTCTCTGGCGTAAACAGCTTCCGTGCCTCTTTCACATACTCATCGGTACGCAGTTTGACGATGTTATAGAGGCTAATAAGGTCGCTGTTGATATCCGCCAGGATATAACGAGAAAAATCGGTATTCAGGAACACCGATCCAGCACCCACGAAGGGCTCGATAAGACACTCGCCTTTCGGCAGGTGCTTTTTAATATCGTCGAGCAGGGGGTATTTCCCCCCTGCCCATTTCAGAAAAGCGCGATTTTTTTTCATGCTGACTAACTGATTACACCTTCTCCGGCTGTGGAGAAAGCTCCGACAGCATCCTGCGCTTTAAACATTACTTCAGATCGGCCTGCACCTGATGAATCGGCTTCGCCCACGGGTTTTTCGCCTGCACGTCGGCTGGCAGCGTGGAAACGGCACGTTTTGCTTCATCTTTGGAAGCATAAATACCACTCACCAGCACATACCACGGTTGACCGTTACGGGTCGTCTGATAAACCACGTAGTTTTTCAGATTCGATTTCTTCGCCCAGGCGTTGAGGTTGTCATAGTTAGACGAACTGCTCAGCTGAAGGGTGTAGTTGCTGGAAGAGGCCGACTGCAAAGAACCCACGTTGCCCGTCGTTTTACCTGGCGAAGCGCCCGTTTTGGCTGCGGGAGCCGCAGGTGTTGTTGCAGCAGGTGTTGTTGCAGCAGGTGCGGTTGTGGTCGCCGTTGCTTTCGGTGCAGCGGTTGCCGCAGGCGTTGGCGCTTTAACCGGCTGGCTCACCGCAGGTTTTGTCTGCGCTGGCGCTTTCGTTTCTGGCGCTTTTGCCACGGCCTGTGGTTTCGTCTCACGCTTCGGCTCAATAACAGCCTGCTTACGCTCCTGGCGTGGTGCAGTCTGCGTCTGGCGCGGTTTGGTTTCCGTTGCCGCCGTCTGCTGCTGGGCATTGCTGCCATGAACTGGCGCAACGGTGGCTGGTTCAGTTGGCAGCGTGGAGTTCACCACGGCAGCGTTAACCTGTTCCTGATTCTGCGGCTGCATCAGCGCGTTGTTCAGATCGCCCTGAACCTCAACACGCTGCTGGCCTTCAGGCGTAGCTGGCGCCTGGCCCTGAGTCGGGGTAGAAGAGACAGGCGGCAGAGAGATATCCTGACCGGCGCTGGTGTTGCCTGCGGTCTGCTCTGCGGAAGTGGTGCCCGGCGCAGGCTGAGCGCCATTCGCCTGGTTGCTCGCATCGTTACCAGACAGGTCGATGCTCTTCTCGGCAGACGCGGTCTGCTCGGTAGAATGGGTAGAAGGGGCTTTTAGCGCGGAACCAATGCCGACAATCAGCAATACCAGCACCAGAACGCCAAGGCCCATCATGATGTACTGACGGGAGGCCGGTTTTGCCGCTACCGCTTTTTTACGCTTGCGCGGTCGACGTTCAACAGGCTGTTCATCCATTAACTCTTCTTCGGATTCAAACTCCTCGTCTTCACGCTCATTGCGCGCGTTGCGGCTACGCGAAGGGCGACGATCGTCTGCATCCAGATCGACATCGTCAAAGTTGATCTGCGGCTCGTTATCACGTTCTGAAGATTGACGAGAACGACCAGTACGACGATCGCTGGGATCGGGTTTCAGCTCGTCTTCTGGTTTGAATTCATCCATTTAACACCCCACTCAAAGGCTTCTGCCAACGACTCTGCATTAACCTGAAGCTAAAACGACCACCTGTTACAGCGGTCTGACCTTTCTAGTTGTTACGCTTGCTGACAATCAGCAATAGCGCCAAGTACGACTTCGTGCGGCACTCCGCCGCGCACTTCACTTTTCCCTATTGCAAGCGGGAGTACCAGACGCATCTCACCTGCTAATACTTTTTTATCGCGCATCATGTGGGGAAGGTACGCCTGCGCAGACATTTCCTGCGGACCACTTACCGGCAAGCCAGCACGTTTAAGCAACGCGATGATACGTGCTGTCTCTTCCGGCCTGAACTGCCCCAGACGTTCAGAGGCACGCGCCGCCATAACCATTCCGGCAGCGACAGCTTCACCGTGAAGCCAGTTACCGTAGCCCATTTCGGCTTCGATCGCATGACCAAACGTATGCCCCAGATTCAGTAAAGCACGTAAGCCGGTTTCACGCTCATCTGCGGCAACGACTTCTGCTTTCAGCTCACAACAACGGCGAATACAGTAGGCCATTGCCTGCCCGTCGAGGCGCAGCAGCGCATCCATATTCTCTTCCAGCCAGGTGAAGAACTCCCCGTCAAGAATAATGCCGTATTTGATCACTTCTGCAAGGCCGGACGCCAGTTCGCGCGCTGGCAAGGTTTTCAGACAGTCGAGATCCACCACCACCGAGGCGGGCTGGTAGAACGCGCCAATCATGTTTTTGCCGAGCGGATGGTTAACCGCCGTTTTACCGCCCACAGAAGAATCGACCTGTGAGAGCAACGTGGTTGGAATTTGAATAAAGCGCACGCCGCGCTGGTAGCTGGCGGCTGCAAAACCGGTCAGATCGCCCACAACGCCGCCGCCCAGGGCAAGCAGTGTTGTATCACGACCGTGCGGTTTTTGCAGAAGTGCGGTAAAGACGGTATCCAGTACCGTCAGGCTTTTGTACTGCTCGCCATCGGGCAGAATCACACTGTCGACCTTCACGCCCGCCTGCTCAAGCAGGTGACGTACACGGTCGAGATAAAGCGGAGCCAGCGTCTCGTTGGTGACCAGCATCGCCTGATCACCCGCTTTCAGTGGTAAGAAGGAAGCTGGGTCGTTAAACAAACCAGCCGCGATGGTGATAGGGTAACTACGTTCCCCGAGAGTAACTGTAATCCTCTCCATGACGCGACATCCACCTTAAATGCTTTTACCCGCAGGCGAGTGTATATATAGCCAGAATCAGTTGCTTTCCAGCATATGAATAATCTGGTTTGCAACCACTTTAGCGCTTTGATCGTCAGTACGAATGGTCACATCAGCAATCTCTTCGTACAGAGGATTGCGTTCATCGGCCAAAGCTTCCAGAACTTCACGTGGCGGTGTTTCAACCTGCAACAACGGGCGCTTTTTATCACGCTGCGTGCGTGCCAGCTGTTTTTCGATGGTCGTCTCAAGATAGACCACTACGCCACGGGCGGAGAGACGGTTGCGGGTTTCGCGAGATTTTACAGAGCCGCCGCCAGTTGCCAGCACAATGCCCTGTTTTTCCGTGAGTTCGTTGATCACTTTTTCTTCTCGGTCACGGAAACCTTCTTCGCCTTCTACGTCGAAGACCCAGCCCACATCCGCTCCGGTTCGTTTCTCAATCTCTTGATCAGAATCGTAAAATTCCATATTGAGTTGTTGAGCTAACTGACGCCCAATAGTGCTTTTGCCGGCACCCATAGGCCCAACCAGAAAGATATTGCGTTTCTCTGCCATTTTTTCGGTACTACTAAGACTATTCGTTAATGGTAATCCCCGCTGCGCAGACACCCGGCGTAGCAGGACATGAACTGAAACCTCATTTGCAATAGAGCGAGAGTCAGACGAAAAATTATCTCAATACTCCGGCTTGTTTGGCAACTGATTAAATCACCGTTCCCGGCGCATAAGGAAATAAGACGTAAGTCCAACTCAAATCGGTACTCCTTGTATGCTAATTCATGCCCCACGTCAAACATCTGCAACAAACTGAATGCAAAATCATTGCGGGGATCGTTACCCATTACTGAATACTGACCAGACGTGGCGTGATAAACACCACTAACTCGCGCCGTTCGTTATCTTTTCCGTCATGGCGGAACAGCTGACCCAGCCACGGAATGTTGCCCAGCACGGGCACGCTGTCGCGTCCGGTTTTATTCTTTTGCGAAAAGATCCCGCCCAGCGCGAGCGTTTCCCCACTTTTTACCTCAACCTGCGTTTCGATCTCCTGCTTATCGATCGCCAGCGTTTCGCCGTCTGCCTGTTGCAGCACCTGGCCGGGCATATTTTCACTGATATGCAATTTCAGGCGCACACGACCACCCGGCAGAACCACCGGCGTGACCTCCATGCCTAATACCGCTTCTTTAAATTCAACGGATGTCGCCCCGCTCTCGCCGCTGGAAACCTGATACGGAATTTCGCTGCCCTGCTTGATGCTGGCCGGCTGCATGTGCGATGCCAGCAGCCGCGGGCTGGCGATGATATCCACCTGCTGCTTTTGCTCAAGCGCCGACAACTCAAGATCCAGCATCCTGCCGTTGATGCGCCCGATGTTAAACCCTGCGTGGGTGGTCGCACTGGCCACCGACAGGTCCGCACCCAGCGTCGTGACCTGACCCACTTTACTGGCCTCCGTTGCGTCAGCGAGGTTCCATTTCACCCCCAGTTCACGCAGGCTTTTTTCACTGATGGTCACAATCTGCGCCGCCAGTTCCACCTGCTCGACGGGCAGATCCATCTGCACAGCCCAGCGCTGGAGCATATCCACCACCGTCTGGTTATCCCTGACCAGGAAACGGTTGGTGCGCTTGTCGACGGAGAGACTGCCTTTCGGGCTTAAGAGCTTTTCCGCCGCTTTTTGCAATTCGGCCGCATCCGCATAAGCAAACGGAATGCTGTGAGAGTGCAGCGGGGCGTCGAGCAGACGCTGGGCCCGCTCCTGCTCTTTACGCGTCTGTTGCTCCCGTTGCCAGGCCGCCGTATGCACATAAAAAATGCCGCCCTCTTCCCGCAATACCAGCCCGGCGCTGTTCACTACCGTCTGAAGCGCCTGCCTCCAGGGCACCCGCGTTAAATTCAGCGAAAGCGAACCGCTGACATCCGGCGACACCACCAGATTGCGATCCTCCTGCGCTACCAGCGCCTGTAATATTTGCACCACCGGGACATCATCCACCAGCAGGGTGACCGGTTTTGGCGTCGCGGCCCACAGGGGCTGGCTGAGTACCGCCAGTAACAGCCCTATCCTTATCTTCACTTTTTTTCGTTCCTTCTCGTTGCCATGTCCATCGCTTCGGCTCGCACATATCGCCGACATCAACGGTCAGTTGTTGTCTATCTATCGCGCTCACCCGCCAGCCTGTCGGTAACCGCATCTGCGTTTTTACCCGGTGCCAGCGTTTCTGCCCGTCCTGCATAAGGCCGATATCCCTGCTGCCGCTGACTATCCCCTGATACCGCCACTGGCTGAGCTGCCCGGCTGCGCAACGCTCTTCCGGCACAGAGAAGGGATCCCGCATCCCGGTCAGGAAAAGCTGAGAAAGCAGGATGACTAGACGGGCTTTACTGCGCATGACCGATCTCCAGTTGCAGGCTGAGGCGTAACTGTTTGCCCTGTGGGATGATGGAAAACGCACTCACCCGCACGTTCTCAAGCGCCAGCCGGGAAAAGAGCGCCGGAACCGCGCCCCATGAGGCATCCAGCGCCAGCTCTCCCCCACTCTGCTGCGGCTTCCAGTACACCAGCCTTGCGTCCTCACGCTGAAATGCCAGGGGAGAAAAGGGCCGCGAGGGCGTCACTTGCGTAAACACTGCTTGCCGTCCGGCCTCTGGCCACAGCGAGGCGTTGATTCGCTTCGCACTGATGGCCTGCGCCTGAACATCGGCGTAACGCAGAGCAGCGGGCCTGAGCAGTAGTCCCCAAATTGCCCACGCAACAAGCCCCGACGCGATCAACCAGCAAAGGACGCGCCGGGAAGGACGTGCATCAGCCCAGCGTTGATACCAGATACCCACCGGCTACCTCCGGCTATGCAGTTTAAAAGAGAACATCCATCGCCCCAGGCTATCCTGTTGCAGTTCGCCTGCCGGTCCGGGGTTAAATCCCGTCACCCTTTTCAGCGCATCGGTCATGGCTGCGAGCGCTGGCAGTGAAGTGGTATAGCCGGTCAGGGTCAGCGAGGGTGGCTGATAACGCAGCGCCGTCAGCCACGCCTGCCGGGGCATTGCGCTGGCAAGCGATTCCAGCGCGGGTTGCCAGGCCGGATCAGACGGCGGCGAAGGGGTTTTCAGCCCCGCTGACTGCGGCTGACGGGCTCTCAATACTTTCTGCACCGCCCGTGTCCCCGCCAGTTCGCGCTGCAACGCCTGTAACGCGAGAGACTGCGTCGCCCGCAGGCTGATACCACCCGCCAGCATCACCAGCAATGAGGCGGCAAACAGCATCCCCCAGAAACGCAGGCGCTGATTACGTTGCTGCCGACGCCAGGGTAAAAGATTGGGCATGCTCATTACGGCGCCTCGCTCATGGCCAGCGCCAGG
Organism: Enterobacter cloacae complex sp. GF14B; assembly: GCF_004136805.1. NCBI lineage: Bacteria > Pseudomonadati > Pseudomonadota > Gammaproteobacteria > Enterobacterales > Enterobacteriaceae > Enterobacter > Enterobacter cloacae complex sp. GF14B. The sequence continues at coordinate 57,346 of NZ_QFRV01000007.1, read as the reverse complement.
GCGACGGTGTAATCAGCACCGCATTCCGGCAGCGGCGGCTGGCACAGCGTCACCGCTTCCCAGGGATCGCGGGCAGCATCAAACACGGCGATATCAGAAGAAGAAAGCGCAAGCAGCGCCGCCAGTTCATTCACCGTCGCCGCTTCTGTGGTGTAGCGCCGCCCCCACTGGTGACGCATCGCCCATAGCCACTGGTGTTGATCTCTCCAGGCGACGCACCGGGCGGGGGCAACAGCAGAGAGAAGATTAGCCAGCGCGCCGGCATCCGGGGCGATTGCTGCCAGACGCAAACGCAGCGCGTTCGCCAGCGTCAACAGGGTATCGACCTCTCTGTTTTGCGCTGCGGTAACCTGAAAAGTGTTGCTGAACGTATCCTGCGCGTAGTCAAAGCAGAGCGTATCGGCGGGCATCTCCAGCTCACGCGCTAATGCGGCGCCTACCCAGATGAGCTGTTCGCTGTCACGCAAGGTAACGGATGGACGGGGCAACGCGCGTTGCAGAACGCGCGTTGCCGGAAATGAGAGGAATACCCGATGCGAGTGCGGCAATGTTTTCCGCCAGCCACGTAATGCGTTAACCAGCTCTTCTGGCTTAAGTATTTTGCCTTCCCCGATAACGCCGTCCGACAGCGGCACCGCCCACCAGCGCCGTAAACGCCATCCGGCCCGCTCTCTGGTCAGCGCTACCGCAACCACCTTATCCTGTTGAATATGAACACCTGTTTGCCACGTTTTAAAAGCCATGCTTCACGATCTCCTTATCGCCCGTCGGAGTGACGGCTATATCAATGAATCAGGCTTGCCTTTATACTACCGCGCGATTGTTTAGAAACTGCCCAGGCTAAACCAAATGGGAAATCTCCGGTGAAGTTCGTAAAGTATTTATTGATCCTTGCAGTCTGTTGCATTCTGCTGGGAGCAGGCTCGATTATTGGTTTGTACAAATATGTCGAGCCGCAACTCCCTGATGTCGCCACGCTTCGTGATGTGCGGCTTCAGATCCCTATGCAGGTCTATAGCGCCGATGGTGAACTGATGGCGCAATACGGCGAGAAACGTCGTATCCCTTTGACCTTAAATCAAATCCCACCCGTGATGGTGAAGGCTTTTATCGCCACCGAGGACAGCCGTTTTTACGAGCACCACGGTGTCGATCCGGTCGGTATTTTCCGTGCGGCAAGCGTGGCGCTGTTCTCCGGTCATGCCTCTCAGGGGGCAAGTACCATTACCCAGCAGCTGGCGCGTAACTTCTTCCTCAGCCCGGAAAAGACGCTGATGCGTAAGATCAAAGAGGTGTTCCTCGCGATCCGCATTGAGCAACTGCTGAGCAAAGACGAGATCCTTGAGCTTTACCTCAACAAGATCTATCTGGGCTACCGCGCCTATGGCGTAGGGGCTGCGGCTCAGGTCTATTTTGGTAAGCCGATCGATCAGCTCACGCTGAGCGAAATGGCGACCATTGCCGGCCTGCCAAAAGCGCCATCCACGTTTAACCCGCTCTACTCGCAGGACCGCGCCACCGCGCGCCGTAACGTGGTGCTGTCGCGTATGTTGAGCGAAGGCTATATCAGTCAGTCTGAGTACGATAAGGCGCGCAGCGACGTTATTGACGCCAATTACCATGCGCCGGAAATCGCCTTCTCTGCACCGTATCTCACTGAAATGGTTCGCCAGGAGATGGTGAGTCGCTACGGTGATAAAGCGTATGAAGATGGTTATCGCGTCTATACCACCGTGACCCGCAAAGTGCAGCAGGCTGCCCAGCAGGCGGTGCGTAATAACGTGATGGATTACGATATGCGTCACGGCTATCGCGGCCCGTCCAACGTGCTGTGGAAAGTGGGGGAAGGCGCATGGGACAGTAAAAAAATCACTGATTCCCTGAAAGCGCTGCCGACCTATGGCCCGCTGCGTCCGGCTGTCGTCACCCAGGCCGATCCACAGGAAGCGGTGGCGATGATGGCCGATGGCACATCCGTTTCGCTGCGCATGGAGGGTGTCCGCTGGGCGCGTCCGTACCGCTCTGACACTCTTCAGGGCCCGACGCCACGTAAAGTGACCGATGTGGTACAAACCGGACAACAAATCTGGGTCCGTCAGGTCGGTGATGCCTGGTGGCTGGCGCAGGTGCCGGACGTCAACTCTGCGCTGGTCTCCATCAATCCGCAGAACGGTGCCGTGATGGCGCTGGTTGGCGGGTTCGATTTCAACCAGAGCAAATTTAACCGCGCGACCCAGGCACTGCGTCAGGTTGGTTCGAACATCAAACCGTTCCTGTATACCGCGGCGATGGATAAGGGGCTGACGCTCGCCAGCATTCTCAACGACGTGCCAATTTCCCGCTGGGATGCCGGTGCGGGCTCTGACTGGCAGCCGAAGAACTCTCCGGCGCAATACGCTGGCCCTATCCGTCTGCGTCAGGGCCTTGGCCAGTCGAAGAACGTGGTCATGGTTCGCGCGATGCGTGCGATGGGCGTTGATTATGCGGCAGAGTATCTGCAACGCTTCGGCTTCCCGGCGCAAAACATTGTTCATACCGAATCTCTGGCGCTCGGCTCCGCGTCCTTTACGCCGCTCCAGGTCGCTCGTGGCTACTCGGTGATGGCGAACGGGGGATTCCTGGTCGATCCGTATTTCATCAGCAAAATCGAGAACGATCAGGGCGGCGTACTGTTTGAAGCGAAACCGAAAATTGCCTGCCCTGAATGCGATATTCCGGTGATTTACGGCGACACGCCAAAATCCAATGTCCTGGAAAACAAGGATATGGAAGATGTGGCGATCTCTCAGGAACGTCAGAATCTGGCGGTGCCGCAGCCTCAGCTGGAACAGGCCAATCAGGCGCTGGTCGCCCAGAGTGGCGCGCAGGAGTACGCCCCGCACGTGATCAGCACGCCGCTGTCGTTCCTGATTAAGAGCGCACTGAACACCAACATCTTTGGCGAACCGGGCTGGCAAGGCACCGGCTGGCGAGCGGGCCGCGATTTGCAGCGCCACGACATCGGCGGCAAAACCGGGACAACCAACAGTTCAAAAGATGCCTGGTTCTCAGGTTATGGCCCGGGCGTTGTCACCTCGGTCTGGATTGGTTTTGACGATCACCGCCGCACTCTGGGGCGCACAACCGCTTCTGGCGCGATTAAAGATCAGATTTCCGGTTACGAGGGTGGGGCTAAGAGTGCGCAACCGGCCTGGGATGCTTACATGAAGGCCGCTCTCGAGGGCGTGCCGGAGCAGCCGCTAACGCCTCCGCCGGGCATTGTCACGATCAATATTGACCGCAGCACTGGACAGCTCGCGAATGGCGGCAACAGCCGTGCCGAGTATTTCATCGAGGGTACGCAGCCAACCACGCAGGCAGTGCATGAGGTGGGTACAGAGATCATTGATAACGGCGAGACGCACGAGCTGTTCTGACGCCGACAAAAAAGCCGGGTGGCGACTACGCCTGACCCGGCCTACAACATCAATGCAAAACGGCAACCTTCGGTTGCCGTTTTTAATGGTGGCGCTACAAACGACCCTGCCCCTTCAGCCACTCTCGTACCAGGAACAGTGCGCTCACGTTGCGTGCCTCGTTAAAGTCAGGATCTTCCAGCAAATCCATCAGATGAGCCAGCGGCCAGCGAACCTGCGGCAGCGGTTCCGGCTCGTCTCCTTCCAGCGATTCAGGATAGAGATCTTCCGCGACAACGATGTTCATTTTGCTGGAGAAATAGGACGGCGCCATGCTCAGCTTTTTCAGGAACGTCAGCTCTTTCGCGCCAAAACCGACCTCTTCTTTCAGCTCCCGGTTTGCCGCTTCAAACACCGTTTCGCCCGGATCGATCAGTCCTTTGGAGAAGCCCAGCTCGTAGGATTCAGTGCCCACGGCGTATTCACGAATGAGGATCAGGTGCTCGTCGACGATAGGCACTATCATCACCGCTTCACGCGAGGAGGGGCGCATACGCTCATAAACACGACGCACACCGTTGCTGAACTCCAGATCCACGCTTTCGACATTAAACAGACGCGATTTCGCGACGGTTTCAACATTCAGAATGGTGGGCTTTTGTAAGGGTTTGGTCATCTTGACGGGTCTTTGCTGGGTGAACTGGCTTTATTGTGCGATACGCCGCACGGTTTCGGCAATGTCAATTGCTCTTTATTTACATTTATGCAACGTAATTGAATGCGATTCTCATTTCAAAACAAATGTCAAGAGGTTGAAATGTTTCCAGGAATTTGCTGATATCGCGCCGGAACAGGCTTTGTTATCATTACCGGTCACTGGGATGCGCGTCAACATGCTCAAGTTAGACTCCATACTTGCCGATAGCCGACCACAGAATCTCATTCATTGTACAAAAGGTGCGACTGACAACACCTGTAAGAAGATAAGTAAGATGGGGAAAGCATGAGCACCATTTTGATTTTTCTCGCTGCTGTGCTGGCCTGCGCGTCGATTGCGGTGTGGGTATTCAGGCGCCGCGTACATCGCCGTTATCGGCTGCCCTTTTTAAACGCGTTCGCCGGGGCAAACACGCGCAAGCTTTCGCCAGAGGAACGCAGCACCGTTGAGCAGTATCTCGACACGCTGAACCGATCCCGGCTTTCGCCTGGCCCTACCGGCGCCAGCACCGCCCCCGTATCGCTCAACCTTAACGCCCAAAGCGACACCGTTCTGTGCGTGACGCGCTCCATTACCCGCTATGGCATCACAACCGACGATCCCAACAAATGGCGTTACTATCTCGACTCTGTTGAAGTACACCTGCCTCCCTTCTGGGAACAGTATATTAACGACGAAAACAGCGTCGAGCTCATCCATACCGATACGCTGCCGCTGGTTATCTCCCTCAATGGTCATACTCTGAGCGAATATGTTCAGGAAGCGCCACGCTTTGCGCTGGAACGCGCGAGCGGAACGCAGGCCTCTATTCGTGGTGAAGAGACAGAGCAGATTGAACTGCTCAACATCCGCCAGGAAACGCATGAAGAGTACGTCCTGAGCCGCCCGGATGGCATTCGCGAAGCGGTGCTGATTGTCGTCTCGTTCCTGCTCTTTTTCATCTGCCTGCTGACGCCGGACGTGTTTGTTCCGTGGCTCGCGGGTGGCGCAGTACTGCTTCTGGCCGCCGGGCTGTGGGGCATATTTGCCCCGCCGGCAAAAACGTCATTACGCGAAATTCACTGCCTGCGCGGAACCCCAAAACGCTGGGGACTGTTCGGTGAGAACGATCAGGAACATATCAACAATATCTCGCTCGGGATCATCGATCTTATCTATCCACGCCACTGGCAGCCGTGGATTGCGCAGGACCTGGGCCACAAAACGGATATTGATATCTATCTCGACCGCCACGTTGTACGCCAGGGACGTTACTTATCCCTGCACGACGAAGTAAAAAACTTCCCGCTTCAGCACTGGCTTCGCAGCGCGGTGATTGCCGGTGGCGCCGCGTTAATCTTCCTCATGCTGCTGCTTTTCGTGCCGCTGGATATGCCAATTAAATTTACCCTGTCATGGATTAAAGGGGCGCAAACCGTGGAAGCCACCAGCGTACAGCAGCTCGAAGAAGCGGGTGTACGCGTGGGGGATACGTTGCGGCTGAAAGGCACCGGGATGTGTAATATCCACTCACCGGGTGCCTGGAACACGCGCCAGAACTCGCCGTTCGCGCCGTTCGACTGCTCTCAGATCATCTGGAATGACGCCTCTCCGCTGCCGCTGCCGGAATCGGATGTGGTCAATAAGGCCACTGCGCTCACCCAGACGATTAATCGCCAGCTCCATCCAAAACCGGATGATGATTCTCGCGTCAGCCCTGCCCTGCGTTCGGCTATTCAGAAGTCGGGCATGGTGCTGCTGGATGACTTTGGCGAAATCGTCCTGAAAACCGAGGATCTCTGTTCCGCCCAGGATGACTGTATCCGGCTGAAGAACGCGCTGGTCAACCTCGGCAACAGCAAAGACTGGGACGCGCTGGTGAAACGCGCCGAAGCGGGACGCCTGGACGGTGTGAACGTGCTTCTGCGTCCGGTCAGCGCCGAGTCGCTGGATAATCTGGTGGCGACCTCTACCGCCCCCTTCGTGATGCGTGAAACCACCCGTGCCGCCCAGGCGCTTAACAGCCCGGCGCCGGGCGGTTTTGTGATTGCCAGCGATGAAGGCAGCGACCTGGTGGATCAACCTTATCCGCAGGTTTCGCTGTATGACTATCCTGCCCAGGAGCAGTGGAGCGAATTCCAGCGTCTGGCGCAGATGCTGATGCAGACGCCATTCAGCGCGGAAGGGATCGTCACCACCCTCTTCACCGACGCCAACGGCACGCGTCATATTGGCCTGCACCGTATGCCGGATAGCGCTGGCCTGTGGCGCTATATAGGGACATCCCTGCTGCTGATTGCGATGCTGGCGTGCATCGTCTGGAACGGTTATCAGGCCGTACGCCGCTATCAGCGTTCCCGCACGCGGCTGGCAGAAATCCAGGCCTACTACGAAAATTGCCTTAACCCGAAACTGATCTCCTCTTCTGAGAGCCTGATCGGATAACGTCCCTGCGCGACAAGTTGTGCTACCCTGTCGCGCACGTTTCTTCTGGCTGGAGTTCCCCCTTATGCATCTTGATATCGACTGGCAGGCGGTCGATACCGTCCTGCTTGATATGGACGGCACGCTGCTTGATCTCGCCTTTGATAACTATTTCTGGCAAAAGCTGGTCCCGGAAACTTACGGTGAACAGCAGGGGATCTCCCCGGCAGAAGCGCAGGAATTCATTCGTTCGCAATATAGCGCGGTGCAGCATACGCTAAACTGGTACTGTCTTGACTACTGGAGCGAGCGACTCGGTTTGGATATTTGTGCCATGACCACCGCCCAGGGCGCACGCGCCGTACTGCGCGACGATACGGTCCCGTTCCTGGATGCGCTGAAAGCCTGCGGTAAGCGCCGTATTTTGCTGACAAATGCGCATCCCCATAACCTGGCCGTGAAGCTGGAACATACCGGTCTTGCTTCGCACCTTGATTTATTGCTTTCCACCCACACATTTGGTTATCCGAAAGAGGATCAGCGGTTGTGGCATGCCGTGGTAGAAGAAACCGGTTTACAGCCGGAACGCACGCTGTTCATTGACGACAGCGAGCCGATTCTGGATTCTGCGGCCGCTTTTGGCATTCGCTATTGTCTGGGCGTGACCAATCCGGATTCCGGCCTGGCTGAAAAAATCTATCTGCGACATCCGGGGCTGAACGACTATCGCCGGATGATCCCCTCACTCACCGTGAAGGAGACGCCATGAAAGAAAAACCCTCTGATGGGGTAAGACTGGATAAATGGCTGTGGGCCGCCCGTTTTTACAAAACGCGCGCCCTTGCCCGTGAAATGGTTGACGGCGGAAAGGTGCATTACAACGGTCAGCGCAGCAAACCGAGCAAGCTGGTTGAACTGAATGCCACGTTAACGCTTCGCCAGGGCAACGATGAGAAAACGGTGGTGGTGAAAGCCATTACCGAACAACGGCGGCCCGCAACCGAAGCCGTTTTGCTGTATGAAGAGACGGCCGAAAGCCTAGAGAAGCGCGAGAAAACCGCGCTGGCGCGCAAAATGAACGCGCTAACTATGCCTCACCCGGACCGGCGACCGGATAAAAAAGAGCGCCGCGATCTGATGAAATTTAAACACGGTGAGAGCGAGTAACCCTCACCTGCACGAGAGATGAAAATGGCCCAACACGACCAATTACACCGCTATCTGTTTGAACAATTCGCCGTGCGCGGCGAGCTGGTCACTGTATCCGAAACCTGGAAACAGATTCTGGAAAACCACAACTACCCGCTGCCGGTGAAAACCCTGTTGGGCGAACTGCTGGTTGCCACCAGCCTGCTGACCGCCACGCTGAAGTTCGCTGGCGATATTACCGTTCAGTTGCAGGGTGATGGCCCGATGTCGCTGGCGGTGATCAACGGTAATAACCAGCAGCAAATGCGCGGCGTGGCGCGCGTTCAGGGCGATATCCCTGAAAATGCGGATCTGAAAACGCTGGTCGGAAATGGCTACCTGGTTATCACGATTTCGCCTGAAGAGGGTGAGCGCTATCAGGGCGTTGTCGGTCTGGAAGGCGACACGCTTGCCGCCTGCCTGGAAGATTACTTTATGCGTTCCGAACAGCTGCCAACCCGTCTGTTCATCCGCACCGGTGAAGTAGATGGTCAGCCTGCTGCCGGTGGTATGCTGCTTCAGGTTCTGCCTGCGCAGGATGCACAGACCAATGATTTCGAGCATCTGGCAACGCTGACGGAAACCATCAAAGCGGAAGAGCTGTTCACCCTGTCGGCGACCGACGTGCTGTGGCGTCTCTACCACGAAGAAGAAGTGACGGTTTACGATCCGCAGGCGGTGGAATTTAAGTGCACCTGCTCCCGCGAGCGTTGTGCTGGCGCCCTGAAAACGCTGCCGGATGAAGAGATCGACAGCATCATGGCGGAAGACGGTGAAATCGATATGCACTGTGACTACTGCGGTACGCACTACGTGTTCAATTCGATGGATATCGCGGAGATCCGCAATAACGCCTCTCCGGCGGATCCGCAGGTTCACTAAGCTCTGAGCCTGATGCCCGGCGGCGCTATGCTCGCACGGGCCTACAATGAATTGTGCAATTTTTTGATATGATTGCTAATTGTAGGCCGGGTAAGCGTAGCGCCACCCGGCAAGAAAAATCACTAACGCCACTGCGCATTATTGTAACTGTCGTAGCTCATATCGACACGCTCCCCAAAAATCTCAATATCCGCCCAGGGCTTCACGACAGATTTCACTTTCCTCTGCCTTAATGCGCGGTCAAGTTCTCCTCTGGTCAATGCCTCCGGCATTTTCCACGCGTCCCCGGCGATCCTCCAGCCCGTGTTAGTTTGTGTGTAAGCCACGATCGTGCGATCGGTAAATTGAAATAGCACGGCTTCCGGCTTGCCGTCGCTGTTAAGATCCAGCGGCATAAGTAAACAGTTACTCTGGGCGCTATCGCAGCTCTCGAAGCGATACTGATTGCTGAGCATGGCTTGCCACAATGTCTTATCAGGATGAGCCATTCCCGGTGCGAGCTGGACCTGTTTTTCCAGCATCGCGGCGGTCATCTTACCTGCTCCGCCAGCATTCCTGGAGAGAAGACCATTTATTTCACGCTGGCGTTTTGGGTTAGAGATAAACTGCGGATCGTTTTGCAGCGTGAGCATCGCCTCCCGCCCCTTTCGTCCAGCGTTACTGAGCATATACAGGCTGACTTGATCCGCAGTTATTCTGCCGTCCTGATAGCGGGCCATATGGCTTGCAACACTTATTCGCCACGGATCCAGCACGGGGGTATGGACCAACGCCAGGAAAATGAGGGAAAGCAGCCCGGTCGCCGGGATGACGTACGCATGGATCTTCTGCGGTTCACGGCGCTGAATCAGAGCGCTGGCGCAAAAACCGATCGCCCAGACCAACGCCACGATGGTTATCAATACCCCGTACAGACGCTCGGGTGACCAGCCGTATTGCGAAATGCGTAGCCACAGCGCCCACCCCGCCAGAACCGGATACGCGGGTACGATAGCCACAGCGAGGCGAATCATCCCTCGCAGCGGGGCATAGTAAGGCAGTGTTTGACGCTGTGGATGCCACACTATCGTCACCAGGAATAACAGCAGCAGCGCTAAGGTGGTCAGCAAGCCCGCGGCGGATATTCTGGCTGAAATGGATTCAAAGCCGACAAAAGGCAACGCGCCAATAAAGAGCAGCGCCAGCGCCGCCATTAGGGGAAGCAGACCGGTGGCGATGAGGGTCAGCAGATTTTGCAAGGCATGGATTAACCTTACCTGCATACGCGTGAGCACGGCCGCACTGGCTGAAACCACGCCAATCGCCACTGAAATAAACCCGTCAGAATGAAAGAAAAGACGATCAAAAAAGCCGATGCCGATAAGTTCGAAAAGCTCGGCCCAGAGGAAAAGCACCAGCCAGAAGAGACCATTCGAAACAAAAATAATGAGCAGTGTCAGCGCGTTATGCCAGTTTCGTTGATAAAAGTCGCTGTAGAACGAGGTAGTCGGGACGGGATCCAGACGCCGCTGAAGCCATGGCAACACGAACAGCGTCATCAGCAGCAGATGAAAGCCGAAAACGAGCATCTCATCTCTGAGATTCCAGCTTTCGAGTCCTGCAACGCTCCACTTAAGCCAGCCGCCCATACCCGCGACTGCCGCGCCGATCATCCCGAGTGACAGCCACAAAAATGGCTTTCTGAATGACGTCATGGCAAGAGACAACGTGGTTGTCATTACCACGGTGGCAGGTACTACACACATCAGCCACAGCGTATCCGATGGCAATTTTGCGTACTCGATATACCACGTGATTACATAGCAAATTACGCCCTGTAGAGCCCCCGCCAGCACGACGGCTACGCGCGTTAAAGCGGATAACGTCTCACGGTTTTCCATTTCTCATCCCTTGTTCATGAAAAATCTATTGTCTCATCAAAGCAAAACTCTGGCCCCCACCTCAAACTCTGAAAATAGCTGACCCAAGAGACCTGAATCGTTTTCCCAGTGTAACCCTTACGTAATTTTCTTACATGTATGCGATTACATTCACATTCTTCTGGATAAATTCACCAGAGATTAACCTTTTAAGAACATTTTCCCCATCCAAAAAGCGATTCCTGCGATAATCTGCCCGCCCTGTGACTGGAGTCGCAGCGTTTTCCGTTAGTAAGGGTTTTGACCAGATACGTAAATCTATGAGCCCCGTCGCGGTTAACATCCCCAGAAAAACCCTACAATTTCAGGCAGTACATATTGGCTAAGGAGCAGTGATATGCGTGTTAATGGTTTAACCCCGCAAGATCTCAAGGCTTATGGTATTCACGACGTCCAGGAAGTGGTCTACAACCCCGATTACGATACGCTGTATCAGGAAGAGCTCAATCCGGCACTGGAAGGATACGAGCGTGGTGTGTTGACGAACCTGGGTGCTATCGCCGTCGATACGGGTATTTTTACCGGTCGTTCGCCGAAAGATAAGTATATCGTCCGAGACGACACCACCCGCGATACGCTGTGGTGGGCTGATAAGGGCAAAGGTAAGAACGATAACAAACCGCTCTCCCCGGAAACCTGGCAGCATCTGAAAGGACTTGTCACCCATCAGCTTTCCGGCAAGCGTCTGTTTATTATTGATGCGTTCTGCGGCGCTAACGCCGACACCCGTCTCTCCGTACGATTTATCACCGAAGTGGCCTGGCAGGCGCATTTTGTGAAGAACATGTTCATTCGTCCAACCGATGAAGAACTGCAAGACTTCACCCCTGACTTTATCGTGATGAACGGCGCGAAATGCACCAACCCGCAGTGGAAAGAGCAGGGTCTGAACTCCGAAAACTTTATCGCCTTCAACCTGACCGAGCGTATCCAGCTGATCGGCGGTACCTGGTACGGCGGCGAAATGAAGAAAGGGATGTTCTCGGTCATGAACTACCTGCTGCCGTTGCGCGGTATCGCCTCCATGCACTGCTCGGCGAACGTCGGGGAAAAAGGCGATGTAGCAGTGTTCTTCGGCCTTTCCGGCACCGGTAAAACAACGCTGTCCACCGATCCAAAACGTCGTCTGATTGGCGACGATGAACATGGCTGGGATGATGACGGCGTGTTTAACTTTGAAGGCGGCTGCTACGCGAAGACCATTCGCCTGTCGGAAGAGGCAGAGCCGGATATCTACCACGCGATTCGCCGCGATGCGCTGCTGGAAAACGTCACCGTGCGTGCCGATGGCTCTATCGACTTCGACGATGCGTCTAAAACCGAAAACACCCGCGTCTCTTACCCGATCTACCACATCGAGAACATCGTCAAGCCGGTATCGAAGGCGGGTCACGCCACGAAGGTGATTTTCCTGACCGCAGATGCATTCGGCGTGCTGCCACCGGTTTCCCGCCTGACCGCCAGCCAGACGCAGTACCATTTCCTCTCCGGCTTTACCGCTAAACTGGCGGGTACCGAGCGCGGTGTGACCGAGCCAACCCCAACCTTCTCCGCCTGCTTCGGCGCGGCGTTCCTGTCGCTGCACCCAACGCAGTACGCGGAAGTGCTGGTGAAACGCATGCAGGCATCCGGCGCCCAGGCATACCTGGTAAACACCGGCTGGAACGGTACGGGCAAACGTATCTCCATCAAAGATACACGCGCCATCATCGACGCGATTCTGGATGGTTCGCTGGATAACGCCGAGACCTTTACGCTGCCGATGTTCGATCTGGCGATCCCAACAGCGCTGCCGGGCGTGGATACGCGTATCCTGGATCCGCGTAACACCTACGGTTCACCGGAACAGTGGCGTGAGAAGGCTGAATCGCTGGCGAAACTGTTTATCGAAAACTTCGAGAAGTATACCGACACCCCGGCGGGTGCTGCGCTGGTGAGTGCTGGACCGAAGCTGTAGGTAAAAGCAAAAAGGCAACGAAAGTTGCCTTTTTTAATGTTTTTTCCCTCTCCCCGTGGGAGAGGGCCGGGGTGAGGGCATCAGGCCCCACCCTTTTTTAACTCTCTTTCACCTGACCCCGTAAAACCGGCACCGGTAACCACGCACGAATGCTCAAACCACCCCGCTCGCTGGTGCCAATTTCCAGCAGTCCGTTATGGTTATCCACAATACGCTGCACAATCGCCAGGCCTAAGCCGGTTCCGCTGGTGCTGCGCGCGCTGTCGCCGCGCACAAATGGCTGGAACAGGTGCTTACGCTGCTCAGGCTTGATGCCCGGGCCATCGTCTTCCACCTGGAACCAGGCGCGGTTGAGTTCCGTACCGCTGCTGACTTTGATCCAGCCGTTGCCGTAGCGCGCCGCGTTGACCACCATATTCGCCACCGCGCGTTTAATGGAGAGCGGGTGCATACGTACCTGAATCTCACCTGCCTGAAGGTCGGTCGCAATTTCACGTTCGTAGCCGCTTTCGGCAGCAACCACTTCGCCCAGAACCGCATTCAGATCCGCCATCTCCATCGGCATCTCCTGCCCGGTGCGCAGGTAGTCGATAAACTGCTCGATGATGGCGTTACACTCTTCGATATCCTTGTTGATGGACTCTGCAAGATAGCCATCCTGCTCGCCCATCATCTCCGTCGCCAGCCGGATACGCGTCAGGGGCGTGCGAAGGTCATGGCTGACCCCCGCCATCAGCAGCGTACGGTCGTCCGCCAGCTGTTTAACGCCTGCCGCCATGTGGTTAAACGCACGCGTTACCGAGCGCACTTCCGATGCGCCATACTCGCGCAGCGGCGGTGGGATAATACCTTTACCGACCTGTAATGCCGCATGCTCCAGGTCGACCAGCGGTCGGTTCTGGATACGAATAAACAGCCATGCGCCGCCGATGGCCAGCAGCATGATCGCCAGGGTGTATCGGAACAGCGGTGAGAAGTCGCCCTGATGAATCTCGGTGAGCGGAACACGCACCCAGATGTTGGGTGACAGCCAGGTTTTCAGCCAGACAACCGGCGAGCTTTTATTGACCTCAACGCGCACTTCCGTCGGGCCGCCAAGCTGCTGCGCCATCTGCTGGCTGAGGAATTCATAGTGCTGCGCCCAGCGCAGGCCGGCATCTTCCGCCGCTTCGTTCGAGTAGAGAGAAATGCCCAGCTCACGGTAGATTTCCCGACGGAACGCCGGGGGAACAACCAACTGCGTGCCGTCCTCCAGTTGCAGTTTGTCGGTCATCAGCATACGCACTTCGTATGCCAGCACCTTATTAAACTGCTGGAGGCTCGGCAGGATTGCAAAGTTCAGCACCACCAGGTAGGTCGTCACCAGACTGACAAACAGCAGGGTGACGATCAATAACAGCGTGCGGGCAAACGAACTTCGCGGCGAGAAGCGCATTCGCCTCATGCTTTAGAGCCGTCCGGGACAAACACGTAGCCCAGACCCCAAACGGTCTGAATATAACGAGGATGCGCCGGATCTTCTTCCACCATACGACGCAGACGAGAGATTTGCACGTCGATAGAACGCTCCATCGCGGAGTATTCACGACCACGCGCCAGGTTCATCAGCTTGTCACGGGAGAGCGGCTCACGCGGGTGGCTGACCAGCGCTTTCAGCACCGCGAACTCACCGCTGGTGAGCGGCATTGGCTCATCTTCACGGAACATCTCACGGGTGCCGAGGTTCAGCTTGAACTTACCGAATGCAATGACGGCCTCTTCCTGAGATGGCGCGCCCGGCAGTTCGTTCGCCTGACGACGCAGCACGGCGCGAATACGCGCCAGCAGTTCACGCGGGTTAAACGGCTTTGGAATGTAGTCATCAGCGCCAATCTCAAGGCCGACAATACGGTCGACTTCTTCACCCTTCGCCGTCACCATGATGATCGGCATCGGGTTGCTCTGGCTGCGCAGACGGCGGCAAATAGAGAGCCCGTCTTCGCCAGGCAGCATCAGGTCCAACACCATCAGGTGGAAAGATTCACGCGTCAGCAGACGATCCATCTGTTCCGCGTTCGCGACGCTACGAACCTGGAAGCCCTGCTCGGTCAGATAACGTTCCAGCAGCGCACGCAGGCGCATGTCGTCATCTACGACCAGAATTTTGTAGTTCTCTTGCATTGTGTGTACTCCCAAAGGTTCGGATAAGCCTGGAACAGCGTATTCTAAAAAAGTGCACGGGTTCGACCAGCAAATTCTGGTATAAATTCTAGACGAAATTGTTACAAAGCATATTTAACAGCAGCTTATCTGTTCATTTCATCACATAAATCATTATTAATCTTGTCTGTTACACTGTGCGCTACGTATTGTGCGCAAAGACAGTTAACCGGCATTAAAGGCTGCACCATGAAAACGCCTCTGATCACCCGCGAAGGGTACGAGAAACTCAAAAAAGAGATGGATTACCTGTGGCGCGAAGAGCGTCCGGAAGTGACCAAAAAAGTCACCTGGGCCGCAAGTCTGGGCGACCGCAGCGAGAATGCGGACTATCAGTACAATAAAAAGCGACTGCGCGAAATCGATCGCCGGGTACGCTACCTGACGAAGTGTCTCGAGAATCTCAAAATTGTCGATTACTCCCCGCAGCAGGAAGGTAAAGTGTTCTTCGGCGCGTGGGTCGAAATTGAAAACGACAACGGCGATACCCTGCGTTTTCGTATCGTCGGCTATGATGAAATTTTCGGTCGTAAGGATTACATTTCTATCGATTCACCCATGGCCCGCGCCCTGCTGAAAAAAGAGGTGGGCGATTTAGCCGTTGTCCAGACGCCCGCAGGTGAAGCAAGCTGGTACGTCAACGAAATCGTGTATGTTAAATAGTCCGAGAGCGCCCTCCCCGGCTGGCATTTTTTGGTGTCAGCCCGTATAACTATCCCCCTGATTTTCGATCCACAAGATGAACTGACCATGATGAAAGAGTCGCTCTGCCGCATTATTGCGGGTGAACTTCAGGCCAGAGCCGAACAGGTAGAAGCTGCCGTTCGCCTGCTTGATGAAGGGAACACCGTGCCGTTTATTGCACGTTATCGTAAGGAAGTCACCGGCGGTCTGGATGACACGCAGCTGCGAAACCTTGAGACCCGTCTGGGCTATCTGCGCGAGCTGGAAGACCGACGTCAGGCGATCCTCAAATCTATCGGCGAGCAGGGCAAGCTGACCAGTGACCTGGAAAAAGCCATTAACGGTACCCTGAGTAAAACCGAACTCGAAGACCTCTATCTGCCGTACAAACCGAAGCGCCGCACGCGCGGGCAGATTGCGATCGAAGCCGGCCTTGAGCCACTGGCCGATCTGCTGTGGAACGAGCCGTCTCACGATCCGGAAACCGAAGCCGCCAAGTTTATCGACGCCGATAAAGGCGTAGCAGACACCAAAGCCGCGCTGGACGGTGCTCGCTATATTCTGATGGAGCGCTTCGCCGAAGACGCGGCGCTGCTGGCCAAAGTGCGTGATTACCTGTGGAAGAACGCGCATATCGTCTCCACCGTGGTGTCCGGCAAAGAGGAAGAAGGCGCGAAATTCCGCGACTATTTCGATCACCACGAACCCATTTCTACCGCGCCGTCTCACCGCGCGCTGGCGATGTTCCGCGGCCGTAACGAAGGCGTGCTGCAACTCTCCCTGAATGCCGATCCGCAGTTTGACGAGCCGCCAAAAGAGAGCCACTGCGAGCAGATCATTATGGATCATCTGGGCCTGCGCCTGAACAACGCACCGGCGGACAGCTGGCGCAAAGGCGTGGTGAGCTGGACCTGGCGCATTAAGGTGCTGATGCACCTCGAAACCGAGCTGATGGGCACCGTGCGCGAGCGCGCCGAAGACGAAGCGATCAACGTCTTCGCCCGTAACCTGCACGACCTGCTGATGGCTGCGCCAGCTGGCCTGCGCGCCACCATGGGTCTCGATCCGGGTCTGCGTACCGGCGTGAAGGTGGCCGTGGTTGACGGCACCGGCAAGCTGGTTGCCACCGACACCATTTACCCGCACACCGGTCAGGCAGCGAAAGCGGCTGTCGTCGTCGCCGCGCTGTGCGAGAAGTACAACGTTGAGCTGGTTGCCATCGGTAACGGTACGGCGTCCCGCGAAACCGAACGTTTCTATCTCGACGTGCAGAAGCAGTTCCCGAAAGTGACAGCGCAGAAAGTGATCGTCAGCGAAGCGGGGGCATCAGTCTACTCCGCCTCTGAGCTGGCAGCGCAGGAGTTCCCGGATCTGGACGTTTCCCTGCGCGGCGCGGTCTCTATCGCCCGTCGTTTGCAGGATCCGCTGGCGGAGCTGGTGAAGATCGACCCGAAATCCATCGGTGTGGGCCAGTATCAGCACGACGTGAGCCAGACGCAGCTGGCGCGCAAGCTGGATGCGGTAGTGGAAGACTGTGTTAACGCCGTCGGCGTGGACCTGAACACCGCTTCCGTTCCCCTGCTGACCCGCGTGGCGGGCCTGACCCGTATGATGGCACAGAATATCGTCGCCTGGCGTGATGAGAACGGTCAGTTCCAGAACCGCCAGCAGCTGCTGAAGGTGAGCCGTCTGGGGCCGAAAGCATTTGAGCAGTGCGCGGGTTTCCTGCGCATCAACCACGGCGATAACCCGCTGGATGCCTCTACCGTTCACCCGGAAGCGTACCCTGTTGTTGAGCGCATCCTGGCCGCGACTCAGCAGGCGCTTAAAGACCTGATGGGCGACAGCAGCGCGCTGCGTAACCTGAAAGCGGTGGATTTCACCGACGAACAGTTCGGTGTGCCGACGGTCACTGACATCATCAAAGAGCTGGAAAAACCGGGCCGCGATCCGCGTCCTGAGTTTAAAACCGCGACCTTTGCTGACGGCGTGGAAACCATGAACGACCTGCTGCCGGGCATGGTGCTGGAGGGGGCGGTAACCAACGTCACCAACTTTGGCGCGTTTGTGGATATTGGCGTGCATCAGGACGGTCTGGTGCATATCTCTTCCCTCGCCGACAAGTTCGTTGAAGATCCGCACACCGTGGTCAAAGCGGGCGACATCGTGAAGGTGAAAGTGCTGGAAGTGGATCTCCAGCGCAAGCGTATTGCCCTGACCATGCGTCTGGACGAGCAGCCGGGCGACACTAACGCGCGCCGTGGCGGTAATGGCGGTGGCCGTGAACAGCAGCGTCCGGCAGCGAAAGCCGCGAAGCCACGCGGACGTGACGCACAGCCAGCAGGCAACAGCGCGATGATGGATGCGCTGGCAGCGGCGATGGGTAAGAAACGCTAATACTGTAAATGCCCGGTGGCGCGACGCTTACCGGGCCTACGGTTTTGTAGGCCGGGCAAACGCAGTGCCGCCCGGCAAGCAGGCCGCAGGGAATTAAAATAAATAAGTTGTATCCATATTTAAACCACGAATTATCACCTCATTAACAAATAGCCTTCTTTTTATTTTCACCTCAATTTCGCAAATATTGAGCAAGGTCAAGCAGACCGCAAATTAATACGATTAACAACATCCCGTCACATTTTTATTATTGCTGATAAAAACTATTCTCATTATCATCGCAGTGTAGATTATTTAACCTCTCGTGGAATCAGGCGCTATGCAATTCACTCCAGACAGTGCGTGGAAAATTATCGGTTTTACCCGTGAGATAAGCCCGGCCTATCGGCAGAAGCTGCTGTCCCTGGGCATGCTACCCGGCTCATCGTTCCAGGTGGTGCGCGTTGCGCCGTTGGGCGATCCTGTTCATATCGAAACCCGACGCGTTAATCTGGTTCTGCGTAAAAAAGACCTCGCATTAATTGAAGTTGAATCTTTATCCCGTTAACAAGCCAGCGGTTTCAGTGAGTCTATTACAATGAAAAAATTAACTATTGGCTTAATTGGCAATCCTAATTCCGGCAAGACAACCTTATTTAATCAGTTAACCGGCGCACGCCAGCGTGTGGGAAATTGGGCAGGCGTGACGGTGGAACGCAAAGAGGGCCAGTTCTCTACAACAGATAATCAGGTCACGCTGGTTGATTTACCGGGGACCTATTCACTCACCACGATTTCATCCCAGACCTCACTCGATGAGCAAATTGCCTGCCACTATATTCTGAGCGGCGACGCGGATCTGCTCATCAATGTGGTGGATGCCTCCAATCTCGAACGAAATTTGTATCTCACGTTACAACTGCTGGAGCTGGGTATTCCCTGCATCGTGGCGCTTAACATGCTCGACATCGCCGAGAAGCAAAAGCTGCGCATCGACGTCGACGCCCTCTCCGCCCGTCTGGGCTGCCCGGTGGTTCCGCTGGTTTCTACCCGCGCACGCGGCATTGACGCCCTGAAGCTGGCGATTGACCGCCACACGGGCAATGCCGACGTCGAACTGGTGCACTACGCCCAACCCCTGCTGCGCGAAGCCGGGCAACTGGCGCAGGAGATGGACAACAGCATGCCCGCCAGACAACGTCTGTGGCTTGGCCTGCAAATGCTGGAAGGCGATATCTACAGCCGCGCCTACGCAGGCGATGCGGCGGATAAGCTGGGCGTCGCGCAGGCTCGCCTGAGCGACGAGCTGGACGATCCCGCTCTGCATATTGCGGATGCGCGCTATCAGGCCATCGCCGCTATCTGTGACGTGGTCAGCAATGCATTAACCGCTGAACCCAGCCGCTTCACCGCCGCCGTAGATAAGATTGTGCTCAACCGCTTCCTAGGTTTGCCGATCTTTTTACTGGTGATGTACGTGATGTTCCTGCTCGCCATTAACATCGGCGGTGCATTACAACCTATCTTTGATGGCGGCTCTGTCGCTATCTTCGTGCACGGTATTCAGTGGCTGGGCTACACCCTCCACTTCCCGGAATGGTTGACCATCTTCCTTGCGCAGGGGATCGGCGGCGGGATCAACACCGTCCTGCCGCTGGTGCCGCAGATCGGCATGATGTACCTGTTCCTCTCCTTCCTTGAGGATTCCGGCTACATGGCGCGCGCGGCCTTCGTAATGGACCGCCTGATGCAGGCGCTGGGGCTGCCGGGCAAATCGTTCGTGCCGCTGATTGTCGGTTTTGGCTGCAACGTGCCGTCAGTCATGGGCGCGCGTACGCTGGATGCCCCGCGCGAACGCCTGATGACCATCATGATGGCGCCGTTCATGTCCTGCGGCGCGCGTCTGGCGATCTTCGCGGTCTTTGCCGCGGCGTTCTTTGGTCAGGAAGGGGCGCTGGCCGTCTTCTCCCTGTATGTGCTGGGTATCGTGATGGCTATTCTCACCGGCCTGATGCTGAAGCACACCATCATGCGTGGCGAAGCGTCGCCGTTCGTGATGGAACTGCCGGTTTATCACGTTCCGCATCTGAAAAGCCTGATTATTCAGACATGGCAGCGCCTGAAGGGCTTCGTTCTGCGCGCCGGTAAGGTGATTGTGGTGGTCAGCATTTTCCTGAGCGCCCTGAACAGCTTCACCCTGAGCGGCCAGGCCGCGGACAACATTAATGACTCTGCCCTGGCCTCCGTCAGCCGGATCATTACGCCGGTCTTCAAACCGATTGGCGTTCAGGAAGACAACTGGCAGGCAACCGTGGGCCTGTTCACCGGCGCGATGGCAAAAGAGGTGGTTGTCGGCACCCTGAACACGCTTTACACCGCGGAAAACATCCAGGAAGAGGAGTTCAACCCGGCAGCGTTCAACCTCGGCGATGAACTGCTTGGCGCGGTGGAAGAGACCTGGCAGAGCCTGAAAGACACCTTCAGCCTGAGCGTACTGGCGAACCCGATTGAAGCCAGCAAAGGCGACGGCGAAATGGCGACCGGAGCAATGGGCGTGATGGGCCAGAAATTTGGCAGCGCGTCGGCGGCCTACAGCTACCTGATCTTCGTCCTGCTCTATATTCCGTGCATCTCGGTCATGGGCGCCATTGCCCGTGAGTCCAGCCGCGGCTGGATGGGCTTCTCCATTCTGTGGGGGCTGAACATTGCCTACTCGCTGGCGACCGTGTTTTATCAGGCCGTCAATTACAGCCAGCATCCGCGCTACAGCCTGGTCTGTATCCTCGCGGTGATCCTGTTTAACGTAATGGTGATTGGCCTGCTGCGCCGGGCGCGTAGCCGCGTTGACGTTAACCTGCTGGCAACGCGCAAAACCCCAACGACCTGCTGTAACAGCCCAGCAGGCGACTGTCACTGAGGGGAAAAAGATGGCATCGTTGATTCAGGTTCGTGACTTACTGGCGTTACAGGGACGAATGGAGGCGAAGCAGCTCAGCCTCAGCCTGCATACGCCGCAGCCGATGATCGATGCCATGCTGGAAAGGCTGGAGGCGATGGGGAAAGCCGTGCGCATTCAGGAAGAGCCGGACGGTTGTCTGTCCGGCAGTTGTAAGAGTTGTCCTGAAGGCAAAGCCTGTCTCAGGGAGTGGTGGACGCTTCGCTGATAAAACCGGACAGCGCCGAACAAAACTCAGCAGGATGAGAGATGAACGGCGCATGTGCCGCTTTGGCAACCACCATTGATTTACTCTCCGGCCACAGCGCATCCAGCAGCGGAACCACCTTGCGCGGAACCAGTCCATCCAGATAGCCATAAATACGCAGATGCGGCACCGTTAACGACGCCAGCGGCTCGCGCAGATCGGCCGTTTTCAGGATCTCCAGTCCACCGTTCAGCACCTCAACCTCCGGCATCGGCAGAGAAAGCACCGTCTGCTTCAACGTCCGTGCGTCCTGACGGGCGGTTTCTGTTCCCATGGTTTGTAGCGCCAGAAAACGCTCCACCGTCCGCTGGAAGTCTTCGCTCAGCTGATGCTGGAACCCGGCCAGCACCTCGGGTTTAATGCCCGGCCACGCCTCGCGGGCGCTGAAACAGGGTGATGAGGCAACGGTGATCAGCGCCTGGACCCGCTCAGGATGGCGCAGCGCAATCTGGCTTACCACCAGCCCGCCCAGGCTCCAGCCGAGCCAGACGGCTTTTTGCGGCGCCGCTTCCAGAACCTGCTCCGCCATGTCGTCAAGCGTCATCGCGCCATAGCCGTGGCTACGGCCATAGCCCGGTAGATCCACCAGGTGTACCGTGAATTGCGAGGCCAGTTCCTCACTTATGCAACGCCACACTTCGGCGTTCAGTCCCCATCCGTGCAGCAGCACAAGATGACAATTTCCCGTCCCAACGGTCTGCCACCACAGCGTCTTCATCAGTTAACGTTCTCTTTTTTCACATGGAGGTTGCGTATGCTAACAGTGCCCGGCTTGTGCTGGCTATGCCGAATGCCACTTGCGATGAGCGCGTGGGGCGTCTGTTCCGTTTGCACGCGAGCGCTGGGTTACCTGAAGGGCTGTCCGCAATGCGGCTTGCCTGCCGTCAGCCAGACGCTTCCCTGCGGCCGATGCCTGAAAAAAGCGCCGCCGTGGAGCGCGCTGGTGGCGGTGGATGATTATGTATTGCCGCTGAGTCGTCTGGTTCATCAGTTCAAATTTTCCAGCCAGATCGCGCTGGCGCAGCCGCTGGCACGCCTGTTATTACTGGCGGTATTGCAGGCGCGAAGAACGCGAGGACTGCCGCCGGTCGACACGCTTGTGAACGTCCCACTGTTTCAGCGCCGCCACTGGCGGCGGGGATACAATCAAAGCGACCTGCTGTGTCGTCCGCTCGCCCACTGGCTGGGTTGCCGGTACCCCGCCTCTGCACTGAAACGTACTCATGCCACTGCCGTTCAGCACCGGCTCAACGCCCGGTCGCGCAAAAGGAACCTGAAAAACGCCTTTCGCCTTGAATTGCCGGTCAACGGCCTCCATATCGCGATTGTGGATGATGTCGTCACCACGGGCAGTACCGTGGCTGAACTTTCCCGACTGCTTTTGCAAAGCGGCGCCGCGTCAGTTCAGGTATGGTGTCTGTGCCGTACCTTGTAGCCCTTCTTCAATGGGCGTATGATTATACCCAGGTAATTTAGTCAACTATTAGGCCAAAGCTATGATCCGTATTTCCGATTCTGCACAAGCGCACTTTGCCAAACTGCTGGCAAATCAGGAAGAAGGGACGCAGATCCGCGTGTTTGTGATCAATCCAGGCACTCCGAATGCAGAATGTGGTGTCTCTTATTGTCCTCCGGATGCAGTGGAAGCAACTGACACTGCCCTTAAATTTGAACAGCTCACCGCGTACGTTGATGAGCTGAGCGCGCCGTATCTTGAAGATGCGGAGATTGATTTCGTCACCGACCAGCTGGGTTCTCAGCTGACGCTGAAGGCACCGAACGCGAAAATGCGTAAAGTCTCTGACGATGCCCCGCTGATGGAGCGTGTGGAATATCTGCTGCAATCGCAGATCAACCCGCAGCTGGCCGGCCACGGGGGGCGTGTTTCCCTGATGGAAATCACCGAAGATGGTCTGGCAATCCTGCAATTCGGCGGCGGCTGTAACGGCTGCTCCATGGTCGATGTCACTCTGAAAGAAGGGATCGAGAAGCAGCTGCTGAACGAATTCCCGGAACTGAAAGGCGTGCGCGATCTGACAGAGCACCAGCGCGGCGAGCACTCCTACTACTGATTCAGTGCCCGTCTGTATTGCCCGGTGGCGCTGCGCTTACCGGGCCTACATTTTCTTGCCTCCCCCTCTATATGTTGACCTGCGTCTCATAATTCAAATTTTGCCTCCCTGGGTGATTCTCAATCACATCATGTTACCCGTATCATTCTCGTGGGCACTCAACACCCTTATAACAGCCGACTAAACTTAACGTTTTCGCAGGCATCAGTATGAGTGCCGTTAACACTCTGTTCCCAGTTGGGACAACCGGAATTTGTCGTTGAAACAATGACGTTACCCATAACAATTCAAAGGCCAGGTCAATCATGCCATTAGTCATCGTCGCTATCGGTGTTGTGTTATTACTGCTCTTGATGATCCGCTTCAAAATGAACGGATTTATCGCTCTGGTTCTGGTGGCACTTGCAGTCGGTCTGATGCAGGGAATGCCGCTGGTTAAAGTTATCAGCTCCATTAAAGCCGGTGTCGGCGGTACGCTCGGCAGCCTGGCGCTGATCATGGGCTTCGGCGCCATGCTCGGTAAAATGCTCGCGGACTGCGGTGGCGCGCAGCGTATTGCCACTACCCTTATCGATAAATTTGGCAAGCAGCACATCCAGTGGGCGGTGGTGTTAACCGGTTTTACCGTCGGTTTCGCACTGTTCTATGAAGTGGGCTTCGTTCTGATGCTGCCGCTGGTGTTCACCATCGCCGCTGCCGCCAACATCCCACTGCTGTTCGTGGGCGTGCCGATGGCTGCGGCGCTGTCCGTCACCCACGGTTTCCTGCCGCCGCACCCGGGTCCAACGGCTATCGCCACCATCTTCCACGCCGATATGGGTAAAACCCTGCTGTTCGGTACGATTCTGGCGATCCCGACGGTGATTCTGGCAGGCCCGGTGTATGCGCGCTTCCTGAAAGGCATCGATAAGCCTATCCCGGAAGGGCTGTACAGCGCCAAAACCTTTACTGAAGAAGAGATGCCAGGCTTTGGCGTCAGCGTCTGGACCTCACTGGTACCGGTGATCCTGATGGCGATGCGTGCCATAGCAGAGATGGTTCTGCCGAAAGGTCACGCGTTCCTGTCCGTTGCGGAGTTCCTGGGCGACCCGGTAATGGCAACGCTGATTGCGGTATTGATTGCGATGTTTACCTTCGGTCTTAACCGCGGTCGCTCCATGGATCAGATCAACGATACGCTGACCTCTTCCATCAAAATCATCGCCATGATGCTGCTGATCATCGGCGGCGGCGGCGCGTTCAAGCAGGTGCTGGTCGACAGCGGCGTGGATAAATACATCGCTGCCATGATGCACGAAACCAACGTCTCTCCGCTGCTGATGGCGTGGTCTATCGCCGCCGTTCTGCGTATTGCGCTGGGCTCTGCGACCGTTGCGGCGATTACCGCAGGCGGCATCGTGGCACCGCTGATTGCCACGACGGGCGTCAGCCCTGAACTGATGGTTATCGCGGTCGGTTCGGGCAGCGTGATTTTCTCCCACGTGAACGATCCGGGCTTCTGGCTGTTCAAGGAGTACTTCAACCTGACCATCGGTGAAACCATCAAGTCCTGGTCCGCGCTGGAAACCATTATTTCGGTGTGCGGTCTGGTCGGAGTGCTGCTGTTGAATATGGTGGTTTGATGTAAAAAGCCGGGTAGCGCTGACGCTTACCCGGCCTACATTCTATTCCCTCTCCCTCTGGGAGAGGGTTAGGGTGAGGGTGAAACTACCGCTTATTACCCACCGCTCTTCTGCGCTTGTCCAAATCCTTAATCAACCTGTTCACCCCGTCATCGGCGAACATCGCTTCAAGCGTTGTGGACAGTTTGCGTCGCCAGTTTTTGTATTGATAGCTGGTGCCGGGGATGTTTACCGGCTCCGCCATATCAATCCAGTCTTCCGGTTGCAGACCGAGCAATGCGCTGTTGCTGTCGGCAATATAGCGCTGTAAGCCACGATTAAGCGTTGGCGTCATCGACATCAGCGACGCCTTATGCCCGGCGCGCTTCGGCAGACAGCCATGTTTATGCAGCGCGTCCAGCAGCCCCTGCTTCGCCAGCTCGCGATCCTGATATAGCCCGCGCAGAACCTCTTCATCCGGGTAGAGACCTAACGTTTTGCCGAGCGTCAGGTCGCCGCTTTCCCAGTAGCCTCTGAGCGTAGGAAGATCATGCGTCGTCGCGACTGCCATTGACTGTTCAGGGTACGCTTTCGGCGCGCGGAAGGTTTTCTCATGGTCGTTTTCAAAATACAGCACTTTGTAGGAGTAGACGCCGCTGTCGCGGAGCTTACTGACAATTTCCACCGGCACGGTTCCGAGATCTTCGCCAATCACCATGCACTGATGACGTTTACTCTCCAGCGCGAGGATTGAGAGCAAATCGTCCACCGGATATTGCACGTACGCCCCGTGGTCAGCCGTTTCACCGTACGGGATCCACCACAGGCGCAGCACGGACATCACGTGGTCGATACGCAACGCGCCGCAGTTCTGCATGTTAGCGCG
Organism: Enterobacter cloacae complex sp. GF14B; assembly: GCF_004136805.1. Lineage (NCBI taxonomy): Bacteria > Pseudomonadati > Pseudomonadota > Gammaproteobacteria > Enterobacterales > Enterobacteriaceae > Enterobacter > Enterobacter cloacae complex sp. GF14B. Next base: position 31,863 of record NZ_QFRV01000007.1, on the reverse strand, counting down.
CAGCAGGTCGATAAACGGCTCGTAGGCACGCGCCGCCATCACGTGCGGATCCATTGGCGGTAAGCCCCAGTTCTGACCAAGCGGGCCCAGAATATCCGGCGGCGCACCCACCGAAGCATTCAGGCAGTAAAGCTCGCGGTCACACCAGGTTTCCGCCCCGCCTTCCGCCACGCCGACGGCCAGATCGCGATACAGCCCGATCGGCATGTTATAGCCCTGGCTCACCTGCCAGCAGGCGGCAAACTGGCTGTACGCCAGCCACTGCAACCAGAGATAGAAATCCACCTCGTCGGCATGCGTCTCACAGAACGCCTTCACTTCCGGGGTATCCACGGACTGATACGCTTCCGGCCACACCGGCCAGCCCCAGCGCATCTCATCCTCCTGGACCTGATACGCATGCAGCGCATCAAACGCTGCCTGCCAGTAAAGGCTCTCGCCTTCCTGCATCACAAACTGGCGGAAGGCTGCCATCTGCTCGTCGTCACGCTTCGCAAAGCCCTTCCATGCCAGACGCAGCGCCGCCATTTTCAGCGCGGTCACGGAGGCATAATCGACCCAGTCCGCATCGCGGGCCTGTTTCAGCATCTGTTGGGTGGTCTCAAGCTTCCACCACGCCTGCGCCTCTTTGCTGTTTTTGAAATCGTCTAACGCGTTAACGTCGATGTAGATCACGTTCAGCCAGCGGCGGGAAGACGGGCTGTACGGGCTGGCGCTTTCCGGGTTGGCCGGATAGAGGGCGTGGATCGGGTTGAGGCCGATGAACGCGCCGCCGCGCTCGCCCACGGATGCCAGCATCTTTTTCAGGTCGCCAAAATCGCCAATGCCCCAGTTGCTGTCCGAACGCAGGGTATAGAGCTGCACGCAGGCGCCCCACAGCTTTTTGCCTTCAAGCAGCGCCTGCGGCTCATAGCAACGCTTTGGCGCCACGATCACCCGACAGTGAAAACGCTGGTCGTCCCGGGTAAGCGTAAGCGTGTGGTAGCCCTCCGGCAGCTTCGCCGGAAGGTTAAGGGTTTTGCCGCCTGTGGCATGGCCTTTGTGCTGATGCCCCTCTTCGGTGGTGAGCAGCCAGCTGAACTCGCCGCGCCCTTCCACCGCCAGCGGCATCTTTTTGCCCGCGGTAAAGACCTTCACGTTCGGCACCGGCGCACCCGACGCTTTCGCGTCGGTTTTGTGCATGGCATCCAGCAAACGTCTTTTGGTGTCCGCACCAATAGACTGCGGTTTGCCGTGCGCATTGATGTAACTGAGGCTAATTCCCGCCGCCTGCGCGGCACTGTCCAGACGTTTACTCTCCATCGCGCTTCCTTAGCGTTTTGCCTGCCAGATACGAGCCTGATAATCACGGATTGAGCGGTCAGAGCTGAACATACCGCAGCGCGCGGTGTTCAGGATACACGCGCGGGTCCAGGCATCCTGGTCGCGATACAGCACGTCGACCTGCTTCTGCGCTTCAACATAAGCCGAGAAGTCAGCCATCACCAGGTACGGGTCGCCGCCCTGTTTGTCCATGCTGTGCAGCATCTGGTCAAACGCGTGCTTGTCGCCGTCGCTGTACTTCCCGCTTTCCAGCTCTTTGAGCACCGCATCCAGCACTTTGTCTTTTTTACGCCATTTCACCGGGTCGTACCCTTTGGCTTTGATGGCTTTCACTTCTTCAACAGTATGGCCGAAGATAAAGATGTTCTCTTCGCCGACCTTCTCGGCAATTTCGACGTTCGCACCGTCCAGCGTGCCGACGGTCAGCGCACCGTTCAGGGCCAGCTTCATGTTGCCGGTACCGGACGCTTCTTTACCGGCGGTAGAGATCTGCTCGGAAATATCCGCCGCCGGGATCAGCATTTCAGCCGCAGAAACGCAGTAGTCCGGCAGGAACACCACCTTCAGCTTATCGCCCACTTTCGGATCGTTGTTGATCGCCGCCGCCACTTTATTAATGGCGAGGATAATGTTTTTCGCCAGGTAGTAGCCCGGCGCCGCTTTCGCACCGAACAGGAACACGCGCGGAACGCGGTCGGCCTGTGGATTCTCGCGGATCTCTTTATACAGCGCCAGAATGTGCAGCAGGTTCAGGTGCTGACGTTTGTACTCGTGCAGACGCTTGATCTGAATATCGAAAATCGCATTCGGGTTGATCTCAATCCCGGTGCGCATTTTCACGAACTCAGCCAGACGAACCTTGTTCTCCAGCTTAATGGCGCGGTACTGCTCGCGGAACTTCGCGTTGTCGGCCTGTTTTTCCAGGTTGATGAGCTGGTCCAGGTCGTTGGCCCACTCTTTCTTCAGGGTTTTGTCCAGCAGGCCGGCCAGCAGCGGGTTGCACTGCTTGATCCAGCGACGCGGCGTGATGCCGTTGGTCACGTTATGGAATTTGGTCGGCCACAGCTGGTGGTATTCCGGGAAGAGATCTTTGACCACCAGATCCGAGTGCAGCGCCGCCACGCCGTTCACCGCAAAGCCGCTGACCACGCACATGTTCGCCATGCGCACCTGTTTGTCGTGTACCACAGCCAGCTTCGCCCAGACGGCTTTGTCACCCGGCCAGGTTTTCTCCACCAGCGTTTTGAACTGGTCGTTAATCTTATTGATGATCTGCATATGGCGCGGCAGCAGCGCTTTCACCAGCTTCTCATCCCAGCACTCAAGCGCTTCTGGCATCAGGGTGTGGTTGGTGTAGGCAAAGGTACGGCTGGTGATGGCCCAGGCGTCGTCCCAGCTCAGCTGATGCTCGTCAATCAGCACGCGCAGCAGTTCCGGGATGGCAATGGTCGGATGCGTGTCGTTAAGCTGAATAACTTCGAAGTCCGGCAGTTGAGCCAGCTTGCGGCCCGCCAGGTGGTGTCGACGCAGAATGTCCGCCACGGAGCAGGCGCACTGGAAGTACTGCTGCATCAGACGCAGCTTTTTACCCGCCAGATGATTATCGTTCGGATAGAGGACTTTGGTCAGCTTCTCGGCGTCGATCCCCTGCTGCTCGGCGCGCAGGAAGTCACCGTCGTTGAATTTGGTCAGGTTAAACGGATGCGCGTGCTTCGCCTGCCACAGACGCAGCGGCTGCGCCACGCCGTTACGGTAGCCGAGTACCGGCAGGTCCCAGGCTTCACCGGTAATGGTGAACGCCGGTTCCCAGAGTCCCTGCTTCGTGACTTTCCCGCCAATCCCGACCTGCACATCCAGCTGCGCGTTGTGGCGGAACCACGGATAGGTATTGCGGTGCCAGTCGTCCGGCGCTTCCATCTGATGGCCGTCGGCAAATGACTGACGGAACAGGCCGTACTGATAGTTCAGGCCATAGCCAATCGCCGACTGGCCCACCGTTGCCATGGAATCCAGGAAGCAGGCTGCCAGACGTCCCAGACCGCCGTTACCCAGCGCCGGGTCAACCTCTTCTTCCAGCAGATCGGTCAGGTTGATGTCGTGTTCTTTCAGCACGTCACCGACCTCCTGATACCAGCCAAGGTTCAGCAGATTGTTACCCGTCAGACGGCCAATCAGGAACTCCATCGAAATGTAGTTGACGTGACGCTGGCCTTTCACAGGCTTCGCCACAGGCTGAGCGTCCAGCTGTTCTGCGAGCGCCCCGCTCACCGCCTGCCACCACTGGTGAGGCGTCATCTCGTTTGCAGCATGAAGGCCAAAACGCTGCCACTGACGCGTCAGGGCAGCCTGAAATTGAGCTTTGTTGAAAGTAGGCTGTGACATAGGGAATCGGCATCCTGTAGAGAGAAAACACATTTGGCGCTAGTGTGCCTGGCTCATTGCGCCTCTTCCTCCTCCTGTCGGGGATTAGGCAGGGAGGAGTAGCGGGGATGAGCATAAAAGTGTGATCGAGGCCACTGTGTAAGTGTGCGCTTCGCGGAAAAAGCGATCCCGGAAGAACGTCAAAGAAATGAAATGCAGTTTCGGAAGAAATTAATCATCGCTGAAATGATTACTTACGTAGAATAATATTTCCGCGCGTCGGGATTATTCAGCACCACTATTAAGCCCATGCAACTTTCCCCAAAGTTAATTAACTTCACCGTCATTATCTCTTTCTGAAACCAGTTTCAGCGCAACCGAGCGTCATGCAGACAAGCCAGAAGCAGCGCGGCATCCAGCCATTTACGGAAAGTTCCATCAGTGATGAGAATGTTTTGTGACAGAGTGCAAATTCAGAGCCTCCAAACCCAGACATAACTTGCAATAGTTCCTCTATTGGCCGAACTTATAGATATTAATTACGAAGCGCAAAAAAAATAAATTCTCTCGTTCCCCACAGTGAAGTGAAAACTATGTTGATTCCGTCCAAATTAAGTCGCCCGGTTCGTCTTGACCATACTGTGGTCCGCGAGCGCCTGCTGGCTAAACTTTCCGGTGCGCATAATTTCCGACTGGCGCTGGTTACGAGTCCTGCGGGTTATGGAAAAACAACGCTCATTTCGCAATGGGCGGCAGGTAAAAGCGATCTTGGCTGGTACTCCCTGGATGAAGGTGATAACCAGCAGGAGCGTTTTGCCAGCTATTTAATTGCCGCGATTCAGCAGGCGACCAACGGACACTGCGTCACCAGCGAGGTGATGGTGCAAAAGCGCCAGTACGCCAGCCTGTCCTCTCTTTTCTCCCAGCTGTTTATCGAGCTGGCCGAATGGCATCGCCCGCTGTATGTGGTGATTGATGATTATCATCTGATCACCAACCCGGTTATTCACGAGTCCATGCGTTTCTTCCTGCGCCATCAGCCGGAAAACCTGACGCTGGTTGTCCTGTCGCGTAACCTTCCGCAGTTGGGCATTGCCAACCTGCGGGTGCGCGATCAGCTTCTGGAAATCGGCAGTCAGCAGCTGGCCTTTACCCATCAGGAAGCGAAGCAGTTCTTTGACTGCCGTCTGACGTCTCCGATTGAGGCGTCTGAAAGCAGCCGCCTGTGCGATGACGTTGCCGGCTGGGCCACGGCGCTGCAGCTGATTGCCCTCTCCGCGCGGCAAAACAACAGCCCGACGCATCAGTCCGCACGCCGCCTGGCGGGCATCAACGCCAGCCACCTGTCGGATTATCTGGTGGATGAGGTACTCGACAGCGTTGACCTCTCCACCCGCCATTTCCTGCTGAAAAGCTCCCTGCTGCGCTCCATGAACGACGCGCTGATTGTGCGCGTCACCGGTATTGAAAACGGGCAGCTCCAGCTCGAAGAGATTGAACGTCAGGGTCTGTTCCTGACGCGTATGGACGATCACGGCGAATGGTTTAGCTACCATCCGCTGTTTGGCAGCTTCCTGCGCCAGCGTTGCCAGTGGGAGCTGGCCGCAGAGCTGCCTGACATTCACCGCGCCGCCGCCGAAAGCTGGATGGCGCAAGGTTTCCCGAGCGAGGCTATCCACCATGCGCTGGCCGCCGGGGATGCCGGTATGCTGCGCGATATTCTGCTCAACCACGCGTGGGGACTGTTCAACCACAGCGAACTGACGCTGCTGGAAGAGTCGTTAAAAGCGCTGCCGTGGGAAAGCCTGCTGGAGAATCCGCGTCTGGTGCTGCTCCAGGCCTGGCTGATGCAGAGCCAGCATCGCTACAGCGAAGTGAACACCCTGCTGGCGCGCGCCGAGCAGGAGATGGAAAGCGAGATGGATACCACCCTGCACGGCGAATTTAACGCCCTGCGCGCACAGGTGGCGATTAACGACGGGGACCCGGATGAAGCTGAACGGCTGGCGATGGTCGCGCTGGATGAGCTGCCGCTGGCGAATTTTTACAGCCGTATTGTGGCCACCTCGGTACACGGCGAAGTGCTGCACTGTAAGGGCGATCTCACGCGTTCGCTTTCACTCATGCAGCAAACCGAACAGATGGCGCGCCGCCACGATGTCTGGCATTACGCCCTGTGGAGCCTGATCCAGCAAAGCGAGATTTTATTTGCTCAGGGGTTTCTGCAAGCAGCCTGGGAAAACCAGGAGAAAGCGTTCCAGCTGATCCGTGAACAACATCTGGAACAGCTGCCGATGCACGAGTTCCTGTTGCGTATTCGCGCTCAGCTGCTGTGGGCATGGTCGCGTCTGGATGAAGCAGAAAGCTGCGCCCGCCAGGGTCTGAATGTCCTTTCGAGCTTCCAGCCGCAGCAGCAGCTCCAGTGTCTGGCTCTGCTGGTGCAGTGCTCGCTGGCACGCGGCGACCTGGATAATGCCCGTAACCACCTTAACCGCCTGGAAAATCTGCTCGGCAACGGACAGTACCATAGCGACTGGGTCTCCAACGCCGATAAGGTCAGGGTGATTTACTGGCAGATGACCGGCGATAAAAAGTCCGCCGCCAACTGGCTGCGTCACACGCCTAAACCGGAATTTGCCAATAACCACTTCCTGCAAAGCCAGTGGCGCAATATTGCCCGCGTGCAGATCCTGCTGGGTGACTTTGAGCCTGCCGAGATCGTGCTGGAAGAGTTAAACGAAAACGCCCGCAGCCTGCGTCTGATGAGCGATTTAAACCGCAACCTGCTGCTGTTAAACCAGCTTTACTGGCAGGCAGGACGTAAAAACGATGCCCAGCGCGTACTGCTGGAAGCGTTGCAGCTGGCGAACCGCACCGGGTTTATCAGCCACTTTGTAATTGAGGGTGAAGTGATGGCCCAGCAGCTGCGCCAGCTGATTCAACTCAACACGCTGCCGGAACTCGATCAGCATCGCGCCCAGCGCATTCTGCGCGAGATTAACCAGCATCATCGCCACAAGTTTGCGCACTTCGATGAGAACTTTGTTGAACGTCTGCTGAACCATCCGGAAGTGCCGGAGCTTATCCGTACCAGCCCGCTCACCCAGCGTGAATGGCAGGTGCTGGGGCTGATCTATTCCGGCTACAGCAACGAGCAGATTGCCGGTGAGCTGGCGGTGGCGGCGACCACCATCAAAACGCACATTCGCAATCTGTATCAGAAGCTGGGCGTGGCGCACCGTCAGGATGCGGTGCAGCATGCGCAGCAGCTGTTGAAGATGATGGGGTACGGAGTGTAAATCCTTTGCGGTCTGATGCCCTCACCCCGGCCCTCTCCCACAGGGAGAGGGAGAATGGCTTCTCAACATAACTCTAACTGCAAATTATTATCTTTAATCACCTGCATCACGCCCGCTGGTGGCATCACATCAGTATAAACCGCATCCACCATGCTGATGCTGCCCATGTTCACCATCGCGTTACGACCAAACTTGGAGTGATCCACCACCAGCATCACATGACGTGAGTTTTCAATGATCGCGCGCTTGGTGCGCACCTCGTGGTAATCAAACTCCAGCAGCGAGCCGTCGGTGTCGATGCCGCTGATCCCCAGAATGCCGAAATCGAGGCGAAACTGAGAGATAAAATCGAGCGTCGCTTCGCCGATAATGCCCCCGTCGCGGCTGCGCAGTTCGCCGCCCGCGAGGATGATGCGGAAATCGTCTTTCTGCATCAACGTGTTGGCCACGTTCAGGTTGTTGGTCACCACGCGGAGGTTCTCGTGGTTCAGCAGCGCATGGGCGACCGCTTCCGGCGTGGTACCGATATCAATAAACAGCGTCGCGCCGTTCGGGATCTGGCTCGCCACTTTACGGGCGATACGCTCTTTCTCTGCCGTTTGCGTCGCCTTACGATCATGCCATGAGGTGTTCACCGAGCTGGACGGCAGCGCGGCGCCGCCGTGGTGACGCAGAATACGGTTCTGATCGGCCAGGTCGTTGAGGTCACGACGGATGGTTTGCGGGCTAACGGCAAACTGCTCCACCAGCTCTTCAGTACTGACGTATCCCTGTTTTTTTACCAGTTCGATAATGGCGTCATGACGTTGTGTTTGTTTCATGAAATATCCCTGGGAATTATGTTCGCTTTCGCGCATGGAGCGTATCGGCCAGCGCCATCGCCAGCCCGACCGCCAGGCCGGTAACGTGCGCACCATTGGCGATAGACATACCAAACAGATCAAACCATCCGGCAATAAGCCATATTAATGCAAAGGTTATTAATCCACGTTGTAAATAGATGCCGCTATCCGGGTCGCGCTCGCCTCTGAGCCAGGCGTAACCCATCAGGGCGTACACCACGCCGGATAACCCGCCGAACCATGGACCGCTGAATTTATGCTGCACGTAGCCGCTTAACAGGGCGCTGATAAGGGTGATCACAATCAGCTTGCCGCTGCCGAGCCGCTTCTCCACCGCCCCGCCGAGATACCACCACCACAGCAGGTTAAAGAGGATATGCATCACCGAGAAGTGCATCAGCGCATGCGTGAAGTAGCGCCAGACGTCAAATTGCAGGGAGGGATCGTACGGCCATGCGAGGGCAATCATCACGCTCTGGTCACCCACCACGCTCATAATAATGAAGACGATGATGCAGGCTACCATTAAAAGCAGCGTAAACGGTCCTGCGCGCTCGCGGAGGGTGGCGAGAAACGGAAAACGTTGATAGTGCAGGCCACTGCCGGTCTGGCCGGATTGCCAGCTTGCCGCCAGATAACGCGGGTCGCCCGGGTTTTCCAGGAAACGCGCCAGCTCGGCGTTCACGCGCCCAGCCTGGCTTTCGTCTGCCAGCCAGACATCCGTCTGTGTATGCTGCTGAATAGTCAGGATAATGCCCTGCGTCGCCATATAGTCGACAAACGCCTGGGCGACGCGCGGGTTGCTAAAAGAGGTGATCATCAACATGGGCAGCGGTCGCTTATTTCCACACAAAAGGGGACAGTATAGCGGGATCAGCGCTCAAACGCGTATTCAACTTCTGCCGGGAAATGACGATGCCAGGCATCGAAGCCGCCATCGACGCTGTATACCGCCTCGTAACCCTGCTGGAGCAGATACTGCGCCGCGCCTTTACTGCTGTTGCCGTGATAGCACATCACCATCACCGGGGTATCGAAGTCGTTATCGCGCATAAACGCGCCCAGCGTGTCGTTGGTGAGATGGAACGCGCCCGGCGTGTGGCCCATCGCAAAGCTCTGCGGATCGCGGATATCCACCAGCACCGCTTTTCCCTGGTGCATCTTCTGGTGGGCTTCTTCTACGTTAATACATTCAAACTGATCCATGGTGTTCTCATCTTATATTCAGGTGTGGTGCGGTTTTCCCCTCACCCTACCCTCTCCCGGAGGGAGAGGGCTGGGGTGAGGGCATCAGACCGCACGATTTTACCCCGTAGTGTACGTCCTGGCGGCGGGTAAACGCCATTATGTTATCCATATCACTCTAAATTGTTTTTTTGATGTTACCAAAAGCGCGTTCCTTTGCTATTATGAGCGATATCGAACATTTTTGAGCTTTAACGAAAGTGCATGAGGGTGTTATGGAAACCAAAGATCTGATTGTGATAGGCGGTGGCATCAACGGTGCCGGTATTGCGGTTGATGCCGCAGGACGCGGTTTATCCGTGCTGATGCTGGAAGCTAACGATCTCGCCTGCGCGACGTCGTCCGCCAGCTCCAAGCTGATCCACGGTGGCCTGCGCTACCTGGAACACTACGAATTCCGCCTGGTCAGCGAAGCGCTGGCCGAACGCGAAGTGCTGCTGAAAATGGCCCCGCATCTGGCGATCCCGATGCGCTTCCGCCTGCCCCATCGCCCGCATCTGCGTCCGGCGTGGATGATCCGCATCGGTCTGTTTATGTACGATCATCTGGGTAAACGCACCAGCCTGCCGGGTTCAACCGGTTTGCGTTTTGGCTCAGAATCGGTCCTTAAGCCTGAAATCGTGCGCGGTTTCGAATATTCCGACTGCTGGGTGGACGATGCGCGTCTGGTACTGGCTAACGCGCAGATGGTCGAGAAGAAAGGCGGCGAGGTGAAAACCCGCACCCGCGCCACCGCCGCACGCCGCGAAAACGGCCTGTGGATTGTGGAAGCGGAAGACGTGGATACCGGCGAGAAGTTTAGCTGGAAAGCGCGCGGCCTGGTGAATGCCACCGGCCCGTGGGTGAAACAGTTCTTCGACGACGGCATGCACCTGCCTTCACCGTACGGCATCCGCCTGATTAAGGGCAGCCACATCGTGGTGCCGCGCGTGCATACCCAGAAACAGGCTTATATCCTGCAAAATGAAGACAAGCGCATTGTGTTTGTGATCCCGTGGATGGACGAGTTCTCCATCATCGGCACCACCGACGTGGAGTACAAAGGCGATCCGAAAAACGTTGAGATCGACGAGAGTGAAGTCAGCTACCTGTTGAAAGTGTACAACGCGCATTTTAAGAAACAGCTGGCGCGCGATGACGTGGTCTGGACCTACTCCGGCGTGCGTCCGCTGTGTGATGACGAGTCTGACTCACCGCAGGCCATCACCCGTGACTATACGCTTGATATTCACGACGTTGACGGTCAGGCGCCTCTGCTCTCCGTGTTTGGCGGTAAGCTCACCACCTACCGTAAACTGGCGGAGCACGCGCTGGAGAAACTGGCGCCGTATTACAAAGGCATCGGCCCGGCGTGGACGAAAGGCGCCGTGCTGCCTGGCGGCGATATCGGCGATAACCGCGACGATTACGCCGCGAAGCTGCGTCGCCGCTTCCCGTTCATTACCGAAGGCATGGCGCGCCACTACGCCCGCACCTACGGCAGCAACACCGAACTGTTCCTCGGCGACGCGAAAGAGATTGCCGATCTGGGCGAGCATTTTGGCCATGAGCTATACGAAGCCGAGCTGCGCTACCTGGTGGAACACGAGTGGGTGCGCCGTCTGGACGATGCCATCTGGCGTCGTACTAAAGAAGGGATGTGGCTGAATGCCGAGCAGCAGTCTCGCGTGGCGCAGTGGCTGGCGCAACATGCGGGAAAGCGTGAATTATCGCTGGCGTCGTAATTGAAAAAAAGCCGGGTGTCGGCTCCGCCTTACCCGGCCTACTCGATCCCGTAGGCCCGGTAAGCGCAGCGCCACCGGGCTTTGTTTTTACAACCGCACCGGATCAATATGCCAGATATTCTCGGCATACTCTTTGATGGTCCTGTCTGACGAGAAGTAGCCCATGTTGGCGATGTTATGCATCGCGGTGCTGGTCCACTTCTCCTGCTGACGGTACAGTTCGTCCACCTTATCCTGACAATCCACGTAGCTGCGGTAATCCGCCAGCACCTGATAGTGATCGCCAAAGTTAATCAGCGAGTCCACCAGGTCACGATAGCGTCCAGGCTCCTCAGGGTTAAACACTCCGGTGGCGATTTGCGTCAGCACCTGGCGTAACTCTTCATCCTCTTCATAATACTCACGCGGCGAGTAGCCCTGCTTGCGCAGCGCCTCCACCTCTTCCGCCGTATTCCCGAAGATAAAGATATTCTCCGCGCCCACATGCTCCAGCATTTCGACATTTGCGCCGTCCAGCGTGCCGATAGTCAGCGCGCCGTTCAGGGCAAACTTCATGTTGCTGGTGCCGGATGCTTCCGTCCCCGCCGTGGAAATCTGCTCAGAGAGATCCGCCGCCGGAATGATCAGCTGCGCCAGGCTCACGCTGTAGTTCGGGATAAACACTACCTTCAGCTTATCGCCAATGTCCGGATCGTGGTTCACCACCTTCGCCACATCGTTGATGAGATGAATGATGTGCTTCGCCATGTAATACGCGGAGGCCGCCTTACCGGCAAAGATTTTCACACGCGGCACCCACTCCGCCGTCGGGTCAGCCTTAATGCGGTTGTAGTGGGTAATGACGTGCAGGACATTCATCAGCTGACGCTTGTACTCGTGGATACGTTTGATCTGCACGTCGAACAGCGCTTTCGGGTTCGCCACCACGTTCAGATGCATCGCCAGCCAGACCGCCAGACGCTTCTTGTTCAGCAGCTTGGCTTCCCGTACCGCTTTGTTCACCGTCGGGAAATCGATGTGCTGCTCAAGCTCGCTCAGCTGGCTCAAATCGGTGCGCCAGGTGCGGCCAATGTTCTCATCCAGAACGTCGGAGAGCGGCTGGTTCGCCAGCGCCAGCCAGCGGCGCGGGGTGACGCCGTTGGTCACGTTGCAGAAACGCGTCGGGAAGATCTTCGCGAAGTCCGCAAACAGCGACTGCACCATCAGGTTCGAATGCAGCTCTGATACGCCGTTGACCTTGTGGCTGATCACCACCGCCAGCCAGGCCATGCGTACGCGACGCCCGTTGGATTCATCAATGATCGAGGCGCGGCTCAGCAGACCGGTATCGTTCGGGTACTGCTCCTGCAAGGTCTTGAGGAAGTAGTCATTGATCTCGAAGATGATTTGCAGATGGCGCGGCAGAATTTTGCCGAGCATATCCACCGGCCACGTCTCCAGCGCTTCACTCATCAGCGTATGGTTGGTGTACGAGAACACCTGGCAGGTTACTTCAAACGCGTCATCCCAGCTGAACTTATGCTCGTCAATCAGCAGGCGCATCAGCTCAGGGATCGACAGCACCGGATGGGTATCGTTGAGGTGAATAGCGGTTTTTTCCGCCAGATTCGCATAGGTTTTGTGCAGCTGATAGTGACGGCTAAGGATATCCTGAATCGTTGCCGAGACGAGGAAATACTCCTGACGCAGGCGCAGCTCGCGGCCTGAGTAGGTCGAGTCATCCGGATACAGGACGCGGGACACGTTCTCAGAGTGGTTTTTATCTTCCACCGCCGCGAAGTAGTCGCCCTGGTTGAATTTACCCAGGTTGATCTCGCTACTGGCCTGCGCGTTCCACAGGCGCAGCGTATTGGTCGCATCGGTGTCGTAGCCGGGGATGATCTGGTCGTAGGCCACGGCCAGGATCTCCTCGGTTTCCACCCAGCGGGATTTTTTACCTTCCTGCTGAATACGCCCGCCAAAACGCACCTTGTAGCGCGTGTTGTGGCGCTTGAACTCCCACGGGTTACCGTACTCCAGCCAGTAGTCCGGGGACTCTTTCTGACGGCCATCCACGATGTTCTGCTTGAACATGCCGTAGTCGTAGCGAATACCGTAGCCGCGCCCCGGCAGCGCCAGCGTCGCCAGTGAATCGAGGAAGCAGGCGGCAAGACGCCCGAGACCACCGTTACCCAGCCCCGGGTCGTTCTCTTCGTCAATCAGCTCTTCTAAATCCAGCCCCATCTCTTCCAGTGCGTTTTTGACGTCGTCATAAATCCCGAGCGATAACAGCGCATTGGAGAGGGTGCGACCAATCAGAAACTCCATCGACAGGTAATACACCTGTCGCGTCTCCTGCGAGAGCTGGGCGCGGTTGGAGCGCAGCCAGCGTTCGACCATACGATCGCGCACCGCAAACAGCGTGGCGTTCAGCCACTCATGTTTGTTGGCAATTACGGGATCTTTCCCAATGGTAAACATCAGCTTATAGGCGATGGAGTGTTTCAACGCCTCAACGCTGAGCGTGGGGGAAGAGTAGCTAAATGGAGCATTCATATCAGTAACTTCGCCTCGTTACATCAAGCGTTGATAAAGGTCGCGGTAGGACTGCGCCGCAACGTGCCAGCCAAAGTCCATGGACATCGCCTGACGTTGTACGTAACGCCACAGGGATGGACGGGACCACAAGACGAAAGCACGCCGGATCGCCCGAAGCAGCGACCAGGCATTACTGTCCTCGAAAACAAACCCGCTGGCGATACCATCCGCCAGGTTTTCCAGGGAGCTGTCAGACACCGTATCCGCCAGCCCGCCCGTGCGACGTACCAGCGGCAACGTGCCGTATTTCAGACCATAGAGCTGCGTCAGGCCGCAGGGCTCGAAACGGCTCGGCACCAGAATCACGTCCGCGCCGCCCATGATGCGGTGCGAGAACGCTTCGTGATAGCCAATCTGCACGCCCACCTGCCCCGGATGTTCCGCCGCGGCCGCAAGGAAACCTTCCTGCAATACCGGGTCGCCCGCGCCGAGCAGCGCCAGTTGCCCACCCTGCTCCAGTAATCCCGGCAGCGCTTCCAGCACCAGATCCAGCCCTTTCTGGCTGGTCAGGCGGCTGACCACCGCAAACAGCGGTACCTTGTCGTTGACCTTCAGCCCCATCGCAATCTGTAGCTGGCGCTTGTTCTCCGCTTTGTCCTCCACGGAGTCGCGTCCATAGCGCGCCGCCAGCAGGAGGTCCGTTTCCGGATTCCAGATCTGTTCATCTACGCCGTTCAGAATGCCCGACAGACGACCTTCACGGTGGCGCTGTTGCAGCAGCCCTTCCATACCGTAACCGAACTCCGGCTGGGTAATTTCACGCGCGTAGGTTGGGCTGACCGCCGTGATATGGTCGGCGTAGTACAGACCCGCCTTCAGGAAAGAAATCTGTCCGTTAAACTCCAGCCCGTGCATGTTAAAGAACGACCATGGCAGATCGATGTCATTCATATGATGCGCGTAATACATGCCCTGATACGCCAGGTTGTGCACCGTAAACACCGATTTGGCCGGGTGCCCCTTCGCCGCCAGATACGCAGGAGCCAGCCCCGCGTGCCAGTCGTGCGCGTGCACCACGTTCGGACGCCAGAACGGATCCAGCCCGACGGCCATCTCCGCCCCCACCCAGCCGAGCAGGGCAAAGCGCAGCACGTTATCGGTATAGGCGTACAGGTTGGTATCGTGATACGGGCTGCCGGGTCGATCGTATAAATGCGGGGCATCAATCAGGTAAATCCCTGTGCCATTGTAATGTCCAAACAGCAGGGTGATACGTCCCGCGAAGGTCTCGCGACGGGTAACAACCTTTGCATCGGGAATACCACGCCGGATATCCGGAAAAGCGGGCAACAACACGCGGGTATCCACCCCTCCGGCAATTTGCGCCGCCGGTAGTGCACCAAGAACATCCGCCAGTCCGCCCGTTTTTAACAACGGGAACATCTCAGAACATACGTGTAAAACCTGCATCATCGCTCCTGTTTGATTTGCAGCTTCCGCAACATTTCCCGTGTTACTAACACGATCCCCTCTTCCGAACGGTAGAAACGACGCGCATCTTCTTCCGCGTTTTCCCCAATCACCATCCCTTCGGGAATGACGCAGGCACGGTCGATAACGCAGCGACGCAGACGACATGAGCGCCCTACCCAGACATCCGGCAGCAGGACTGCCGAATCGATATTACAGAATGAGTTTATACGCACGCGCGGGAACAGCACGGACTGCACCACCACCGAACCGGAGATAATGCACCCGCCAGAGACCAGCGAGTTGAGCGTCATACCGTGGCTGCCGGAGCGGTCCTGGACGAACTTCGCCGGCGGCAGCGATTCCATATGGGTGCGAATCGGCCAGTTCTGGTCGTACATATCCAGCTCAGGCGTGACGGACGCAAGATCGAGGTTGGCTTTCCAGTACGCTTCCAGCGTTCCCACATCGCGCCAGTAAGGTTCCGCATTCGGATCGGACTGCACGCAGGACAGCGGGAAAGGATGTGCATACGCCATGCCAGCTTTGGTAATTTTCGGGATAATGTCTTTGCCGAAGTCGTGACTGGAGTTCTCGTCTTTGTCGTCCTCTTCCAGCAGTTCATAAAGATAATCGGCGTCAAAGACATAGATCCCCATGCTGGCGAGCGATTTGGTGTCATCTCCCGGCATGGTTGGCGGGTTCGCCGGTTTTTCGACAAAGTCGATAATCTTGTCGTCGCCATCTACATGCATCACGCCAAACGCGGTTGCTTCCGCAACAGGCACCGGCAGGCACGCCACGGTGCAGCGCGCCCCTTTTTCGACGTGGTCGATCAGCATGTGGGAGTAATCTTGCTTGTAGATGTGGTCCCCGGCGAGGATAACGATGTATTCCGCGTTGTAGCGGCGAATGATGTCGAGGTTCTGGGTCACGGCATCCGCCGTGCCGCGGTACCAGTTCTCCCCGTGAACGCGCTGCTGCGCCGGGAGCAGATCGACAAACTCGTTCATCTCTTCGCTGAAGAATGACCAGCCGCGCTGAATGTGCTGCACCAGCGTGTGCGACTGATACTGGGTAATGACGCCAATACGGCGAATGCCTGAGTTCAGGCAGTTTGACAGTGCAAAATCGATAATACGGAACTTACCACCAAAGTGAACGGCCGGTTTAGCGCGCTTGATGGTCAAATCTTTCAGACGGGTACCACGCCCGCCCGCGAGTATCAGGGCAACTGTTTTTAATGGTAGCTGGCGCGCCAACATTAACGGATCGTTCTTCTCTAATCTAACCATGACTAACTCCTTTTTTATCATCTTTGGAATACGCACACTCCGTGCGCAGGCCCGTGCCAGACAGCCATAACAACCGGATTATCCGCTCCGGCAAAGGGAGGAATGGCTCGCCACTCCCCGTCAGGTAAAACAATCTCTGCGACGTCATCCGTCGCGTTCAGCGTCACCAGCCACGCATCCGAAAGCAGGATTTGCAGACAGGGTATGCCGTGTTGCCACTCTTGCGCGCTTAACGGTTGCGCGTCTTTATTCAGCCAGCGAACGTTGCCGTCGCCCTCTTCCCACCAGCGGTCGGCGGTGAGCGCGGGGATGCGCTGGCGAAGATGGATCAGCGCCGCGGTGAAATGGGTCAGCCCGCTGTTCGCTTCTCCCCAGTCGAGCCAGGTCAGGGTGTTGTCCTGGCAATAGGCGTTGTTGTTGCCGTGCTGGCTGTGGCCGTGCTCATCGCCCGCCAGCAGCATCGGCGTGCCCTGCGACAACAAAAGCGTCGTCAGCAGCGCATGAACGCTGGCGCGTCGCCGCTCGATCACATCCAGACTTCCGCCTAACCCTTCTATACCATGGTTAAAGCTATGGTTATTGTTAGACCCATCGCGATTCTCCTCGCCGTTTGCCTCATTGTGTTTCTGATTGAAACAAACGCAGTCGCGCAGCGTAAAACCGTCGTGCGCCGT
The DNA here is from genome assembly GCF_004136805.1 of Enterobacter cloacae complex sp. GF14B. NCBI lineage: Bacteria > Pseudomonadati > Pseudomonadota > Gammaproteobacteria > Enterobacterales > Enterobacteriaceae > Enterobacter > Enterobacter cloacae complex sp. GF14B. The sequence goes on along the minus strand of NZ_QFRV01000007.1, from coordinate 15,113 downwards.
CACCAGGTTAATGGTGGCCGACGGACGTTTGCCGTCACGCTTAAAGAGATCGCTGGAGCCGGCAAAGCGACCGGCAAACTCCCCCAGCGACAGATCGCGCGTCAGCCAGAAGCGGCGGACGGCATCGCGGAAGTGGTCGTTCCACTCGGCAAACAGCGGCGGGAAGTTCCCCACCTGATAACCGCCCTCGCCGATGTCCCAGGGCTCCGCAATCAGCTTCACCTTTGAAAGCACCGGGCAGTTTTTGATGGCCTCAAACAGCGGCGCCTGCTGGCTGAACGCCGGGGTGCGCCCCATCACTGGCGCCAGGTCGAAGCGAAAACCATCCACGTGGAACGTCTCAACCCAGTATTTCAGGCACTCGTACGCGTAATGCGTAACGGCCGGATGACTGAGGTTGAGGGTGTTACCGCACCCGGTCCAGTTCTCGTAATCGCCGTCGTCCCTGATCCAATAATAGCTACGGTTATCGATTCCGCGCTGTGAGAACGTCGGGCCGTCAAGATCGCTTTCCGCACTGTGGTTCAACACCACGTCCAGAATGACCTCGATACCCGCCGCGTGAAGCGCTTTCACCGCATCGCGAAACTCATCCCGCGCCTTCTCAGGATTCACCGCATAACGCGGATCGAGGGCGAACAACGCCAGCGGGTTGTAGCCCCAGTAGTTGCTTAACCCGAGACGCTGTAGCCGCGGCTCGCTGGCGAAATGCGCCACGGGCAACAGCTCCAGCGCGGTGATCCCTAAGTGCTTCAGGTACGCGACCATCGTCGGATGCCCAAGCGCTTTATAGGTGCCGCGCATCTCTTTGGGAATTGACGGGTGCAGATACGTCAGCCCTTTGACGTGGGCTTCATAAATAACGGTGTTGCCCCAAGGCGTACGCGGCGGGGCATCGTCTTCCCAGTCGTAGAGATCGTGCACCACCACGCTTTTGGGCGCGACGGGCGCACTGTCGCGGTGGTCAGGTTCGCCGTAGCCAACGTGGAACAGCGGGTCATCTTTAAACTCACCGTCCACCCGGTGCGCACAAGGGTCAATCAGCAGCTTCGCCGGGTTAAACCAGTGCCCCTGAGAGGGCTCCCAGGGGCCGTGTACGCGAAAACCGTAGTGCATCCCCGGCCGTCCTCCGGCCAGGTAGCCATGCCAGGTATCCCCCGTGCGCGCCGGTAAATCGTAACGGTGCTCGTTACCTTCCCCGTCAAACACACAGAGTTCCACCCGCTCCGCATGGGCGGAAAAGAGCGTGAAGTTCACCCCCTTTCCGTCAAAACTCGCCCCGAGCGGTTCGGGTTTACCTGCCGTAAGCTGCGTCATTCTCCCTCCCGCACCAGCCAGATTGTGCCAAGCGGCGGCAGCGTCAGGCTCAGGGAGTTCGGACGGCCATGGCTTTCAATGGCATCGCTCTGCACCAGCCCGCCGTTACCCGCATTGCTGCCGTGGTAGTGCATGGAGTCGGTATTGAGAATTTCGCGCCATTTGCCCGGCTGGTTAATGCCGAAGCGGTAGTGTTCACGCGGCACTGGCGTGAAGTTGCTGGCGACGATGATCTCGTTACCCGCCTTGTCGCGGCGCGCAAAGACAAACACCGAGCGCTCGTGGTCGTCCACCACCAGCCACTCAAAGCCGTACGGATCAAAGTCCAGCTCGTGCAGCGCTTTGTGGTGGCGATAGGTCAGGTTCAGGTCACGGACCAGACGCTGTACGCCGTGGTGCCAGTTGTCCGCACCTTCCAGCAGATGCCAGTCAAGACTGGTATCGTGGTTCCATTCGCGCCCCTGCGCAAATTCGTTGCCCATAAACAGCAGCTTTTTGCCCGGGAAGGCGAACATCCAGCCGTAGTAGGCGCGCAGGTTGGCAAACTTCTGCCACGCGTCCCCCGGCATGCGGTCGAGAATGGATTTCTTGCCGTGCACCACTTCATCGTGCGACAGCGGCAGCATGAAGTTTTCGGTGTAGTTGTAGAGCAGCCCGAAAGTGAGCTTATCGTGGTGATACTGACGATAAACCGGGTCGAGCTTCATGTAGTCGAGCGTGTCGTGCATCCAGCCGAGGTTCCACTTGTACCAGAAGCCCAGTCCGCCCATTGACGGTGGACGGGAAACGCCCGGGAAGTCGGTGGACTCTTCCGCCATGGTCACGGCACCTTCCACCTGCTCCCCGATGATGCGGTTGGTGTTGCGCAGAAACTCAATCGCTTCGAGGTTTTCACGCCCGCCATACTCGTTCGGGATCCACTCACCCTCTTTGCGGCTGTAGTCGCGGTAAATCATCGACGCCACCGCATCGACGCGCAGGGCATCAATGCCGAAACGCTCGATCCAGTACAGCGCGTTCCCGACCAGGTAGTTCGATACTTCACGGCGACCGTAGTTGTAGATCAGCGTGTTCCAGTCCTGGTGATAGCCTTCGCGCGGGTCGCTGTGCTCGTAAAGCTTTGTGCCGTCGAACTCTGCCAGCGCAAAATCATCCGACGGGAAGTGGCCCGGCACCCAGTCGAGGATGACGTTCAGCCCGGCGGCGTGCGCGGCATCGATGAAATAGCGGAAGTCATCGCGCGTACCAAAGCGGCGCGTAGGCGCATACAGCCCGGTTGGCTGATAGCCCCAGCTGCCGTCGAACGGGTGCTCGTTGATCGGCAGCAGCTCCAGGTGCGTAAAGCCCATCCATTTGGCGTACGGCACCAGCTGGTCCGCCAGCTCGCGATAGCTCAGCCAGAAGTTGTTATCGGTGTGGCGACGCCACGAGCCGAGATGCACTTCATAGACGGAGATCGGCGCATCAAAGCGGTTAGCCTGCTTGCGCTCTTCCGTCTGGACAACCTTCTCCGGCAGGCCGCAAATCAGCGAGGCGGTATTCGGGCGCAGTTCGGCCTCAAAGGCGTACGGGTCAGATTTAATGCGCAGCTTGCCGTTGGCATCGATCATCTCGAATTTGTAGAGCTGACCGTTGTGCGCGCCGGGGATAAACAGCTCCCAAATGCCGGTTTCCCGGCGCAGGCGCATGGGGTGACGACGACCGTCCCAGTAGTTGAACTGCCCGACAACGGAGACGCGCTGGGCGTTTGGCGCCCATACGGCAAAACGCGTGCCGGTGATACCGTCCATGGTATCCGCATGGGCACCCAGCGTTTCGTAAGGGCGTAAATGGGTCCCTTCGGACAGCAGCCAGGCGTCCATCTCTTTTAAAAGCGGGCCGAAGCTATAGGGATCGTCAATCAGGTTTTGCTGACCGTGCCAGATAACGGCAAGCTGATAACGAAAAGGATTTTTACGGCGGGGCATGACGCCCGAGAAGAAGCCACGCGAGTCGAGGCATTCCAGATTACCCACCTTGCGGCCGGTTTTGGGTTCGATAACCCACACTTCTGTTGCATCCGGTAACAGCGCACGAACTTCCAGTCCGGCCTCTGTACGGTGCATCCCTAGCACAGAAAAGGGGTCGGCAAAGTGACCCGCAATAAGCGCATTAATCACGTCTCTCGAAATACGATCGGACATGGTATTCATCCTGTTTTTTTATGTCGCCCTTTTTACGCGCTCCGGGACGACTTTTAATGTGACCTAAACGGTGCAGTTAATCCTCTCTGCTCCGCCCTACCCTCAGGTGAGAAATAAATCTTCCTTAAAGCATAGCCAACGTCGTGGGTCCTCCTGATAAAAAATAAGACATCTGCGTTTTACTCCATGTAGTACGCAAAAAAAGGGGGTGACAATCACCCCCCGTGTTTAACAAATTATTACGCCAGCTGGCGCAGCATGCGGCGCAGCGGCTCGGCGGCACCCCACAGAAGCTGGTCGCCAACGGTGAACGCGGAGAGGTACTCCGGCCCCATGTTCAGCTTGCGCAGGCGGCCAACCGGGGTGGTCAGCGTGCCGGTGACGGCTGCCGGGGTCAGTTCGCGCATGGTGATATCGCGATCGTTTGGCACCACTTTCGCCCACGGGTTATGCGCGGCCAGCAGCTCTTCCACGGTCGGAATAGACACATCTTTTTTCAGTTTAATGGTGAAGGCCTGGCTGTGGCAGCGCAGCGCGCCGATACGCACGCACAGACCGTCAACCGGAATGGTGTTCGCGGTGCCGAGGATTTTGTTGGTCTCAGCCTGGCCCTTCCACTCTTCGCGGGTCTGGCCGTTATCCAGCTGTTTGTCTATCCACGGGATCAGGCCGCCGGCCAGCGGTACGCCGAAGTTATCCACCGGCAGCTCGCCGCTGCGGGTGAGCTGAGTGACTTTACGCTCGATATCGAGGATCGCGGACGCCGGGTCTGCCAGCTCGGCAGCGACGCTCTGGTGCAGCTGGCCCATCTGGGTCAGCAGCTCGCGCATATGACGCGCGCCACCGCCGGACGCCGCCTGGTAGGTCGCCACGGAGACCCACTCCACCAGATCCTGTGCGAACAGACCGCCGAGAGACATCAGCATCAGGCTGACGGTGCAGTTACCGCCAACAAAGGTTTTCACGCCGTTGTTCAGGCCGTCGGTGATGACGCCCTGGTTAACCGGGTCGAGAATAATGATGGCATCGTCTTTCATGCGAAGCGAAGAGGCCGCGTCAATCCAGTAGCCCTGCCAGCCGCTTTCACGCAGCTTCGGATAGATTTCGTTGGTATAATCGCCGCCCTGGCAGGTCACAATAATGTCGAGTGCCTTCAGCGCCTCCAGGTCGTAAGCATCCTGCAACGTGCCTGTGGTACCCCCAAAGGACGGTGCAGCCTGGCCGAGCTGGGAAGTGGAGAAGAAGACTGGGCGGATGGCGTCGAAATCGCGCTCTTCAACCATGCGTTGCATGAGTACAGAGCCGACCATACCGCGCCAGCCGATAAAACCAACGTTTTTCATAGCATTTTTTTCCTGCAAGGGGTGTGTGCTGATTGTGCAAGCCAGTATTGAACTGGGATATGCTTCACATTACAAAATGCTGCCAAAGTCGCAAGCGAAATTAATCGATGATTGCCCGGCAATCAGAAAAAGTGCTAATCATCGCAATGACCACAATAAGTATCAGGGATAATTTAAGATGAGTGAAATCATTTCCGCAGCGGTTTTATTGATCCTGATTATGGATCCGCTCGGAAATCTGCCGATCTTCATGTCGGTGCTGAAGCACACCGAGCCGAAGCGCCGTCGGGCGATCATGATCCGCGAGCTGCTCATCGCCCTGCTGGTGATGTTTATCTTCCTGTTCGCCGGTGAAAAAATTCTCGCTTTCCTGAACTTACGCGCCGAAACGGTCTCCATTTCCGGCGGGATCATTTTGTTCCTGATTGCCATTAAGATGATTTTCCCTAGCGCGGAGGGCAGCAGCAGCGGCCTGCCTGCGGGTGAAGAGCCGTTTATCGTGCCGCTGGCGATTCCGCTGGTCGCCGGGCCAACGATTCTGGCCACGCTGATGCTGCTGTCGCATCAGTATCCGAATCAGATGAGCCATCTGGTGATTGCCCTGCTGATCGCCTGGGGCGGGACGTTTATTATCCTGTTGCAGTCGTCGCTATTCCTGCGCCTGCTGGGTGAGAAAGGGGTGAACGCGCTGGAGCGCCTGATGGGGCTGATTCTGGTAATGATGGCAACGCAGATGTTCCTGGACGGGATCCGAGCGTGGATGAAAGGATAGGTAAAAGCAAAACGGCAATCCTTGATTGCCGTTTTTAGTGTTTGCTCCCTCTCCCCGTGGGAGAGGGTGAAAACCGGGATCAGCTCAGCAGCGTAAACGCAATCATCCCGACAACCGCACCCGTCGTGCCGAGGATGGTTTCCATCAGCGTCCAGGTTTTCAGGGTTTGCGCTTCGGTTGCGCCGGTAAATTTACCGAACAGCCAGAAGCCTGCATCGTTCACGTGAGACACCACAATCGAACCACCCGCGATACAGATAGAGAGCGCCGCCATCTGCGCGCCGGAGTAGTTCAGCTGTTCAATCACCGGCATTACCAGACCCACGGCGGTTAAGCACGCCACGGTCGCGGAGCCCTGAATGATACGCACCGCCGCGGCCAGCACAAAGCAGGTGACCGCAATCGGCAGGCCCATTCCGGTCAGCGCTTCGCCCAGCGCCGGGCCAACGCCGGAATCCACCAGCACCTGCTTGAACACGCCGCCCGCCCCGATCACCAGCAGGATAATCCCCGCCGGTTGCAGCGCGGCACCACAGATCTCCATCACGCGGTCTTTCGGCATGCCCTGACGCATTGCCAGGCCGTAAATCGCGACCAGACACGCCACCAGAATCGCAGTGAACGGATGACCAATAAATTCGAACCATTCGTAAGCGGTTGACCCCACCGGCACAAAGCGTGCAGCGATGGTTTTCAGGCCCACCAGCACCAGCGGCAGCAGGATCAGCGACAGACTGAAGCCGAAGGACGGCATTTTACCCTCGCCCAGGTGCGGCTCGGTGATGTCGTCCGGAATGTGCAGCTCAACGTAACGGCTGATAAAGTTTCCCCACAGCGGACCGGCGATAATCATCCCCGGGATCGCCGCACACAGGCCAATCAGGATCATCCAGCCAAAGTCAGCATGCATCTGGGAGGCCAGCAGCATCGGCGCAGGCCCCGGCAGCAGGAACGCCGCCGCCGCCGCCACGCCCGCAAACAGCGGAATGACCAGCTTCACGAGGTTAGTACCGGTATGGCGCGCCATGGAGAATGCGACGCTTATCAGCAGCACAACGGCCACTTCAAAGAACAGCGGCAGCGCGCAAATCAGACCGGCCAGACCAATCGCGTAGTGCGCACGGCTGTGCCCGAAGGATTTCAGCATCTTGACGGCAATCTGATCGACCGCGCCCGTCTCGTGCAAAATCTTGCCAAACATCGCGCCCAGTGCCACCACAATGGCCAGGAAGCCGAGCGTGCCGCCCATCCCTTTTTCCATCGTCGCCGCGATTTTGTCGAGCGGCATGCCGGAAAAGAGACCAGCACCAATAGAAACCACCATCAAAGCAACGAAGGCGTGCATACGTGCCTTCATCACTAAAAACAGCAGCAGCAATACGGAACCCACTGCTGTCAAAACTAGCGTTAATGTACTCAAAACTTACTGCCTTTTATTAATAACCTCGATGGTGCTGGCAACAACACCTTCCAGCGGCTGATCGATATCAACCACTAAGACATCCTGCTCGTCAGCACCCGGCTCCTGCAACGCTTCGAACTGCGTTACCAGCATCTGGGTTTTGAAGAAGTGGCCTTTACGCGCCTTCAGGCGGCTTTCAATCACCCCGAAATCGCCTTTCAGGTAGATGAAAGAGAGGTTCGGGTTGCCGTCGCGCAGCAGGTCGCGATAGGTTTTTTTCAGCGCGGAACAGACGATCAGGGAGACTTTATTGGTGCGCTGCATCGCGAACGCGGCGTCATTCAGCGCCTGCAACCACGGTTTGCGGTCGTCGTCGTTCAGCGGCTCGCCGGAAGCCATTTTCATGATGTTGCTACGCGGATGGAGGAAGTCACCATCAAGAAACGCAGCCTGGAGTTGATGCGCCACTTCGCTCGCCACGGCAGATTTACCGCTACCGGACACGCCCATCAGGACGTAAACGTGGTGATCGTGATTAGTCGTGCTCAAAGGGTGTCCCTCAGTCAATTGTTACGGGTAACAGTTATCGGTAACATTGTCCTGCCGGGGCATAAGAGAAGCAATATCCAAACGTGCGCGAAGTGAATAAGTGTGAGCTACTTCAAATTTGTCGGATTAAATAGATCCACCCGGTGACAAGGTGAAACCTAAATCTAACATTTTAGGGGTAACTGCCTCACCACGAATGCGCGCCAGCAGGCGTTCTGCACCAATGCGGCCCATGCGTTCACGCGGGGTCAGGACGCTCGCCAGACGCGGCTCCATCACCTGGCCAATGTCGTGGCCGTGGAAACCGGCAATCGCCATATCATCCGGGATTTTTAAACCCAGACGCTGGCACTCAAACGCCGCGCCGACCGCAAGGTCATCGTTGGTACAGAAAATACCGTCCAGTTGCGGATACTCGCGTCGCGCCTGACGCATCAGCTCAATACCCGACGTGTAAGAAGAAGATTGCTCCACCATCACGCTGTACGGGGTTAAACCGGCGTCGAGCATCGCCTGCTCGTATCCCTTCTGTTTGATGATAGTACGTTCATCCAGACGCGCACCCAGATAGGCCACATGGCGATGACCGCGGGCGATGATCGCCGCCGTCATCTGACGCGCCGCTTCAAAGTTATCGAACCCCACGGCGATGTCGAGGCACGGCGACTGGCTGTCCATCAGCTCCACCACCGGAATGCCTGCCACTTCAATCATTTTCAGCGTGCGCGGGGTGTGAGTACGTTCCGTTAAAATCAGGCCGTCGATGTTCCAGGAAAGCATCGATTCAAGACGTTCCTCTTCCAGTTCCGGCTTGTACCCGTAGTGGGCGAGCATGGTCTGATAGCCAAACGCATCGGTGACGCTTTCGATGCCACGCAGCACTTCGGCGAATACCTGGTTGGTTAAGGAAGGAAGCAGGACGCCCACCGCACGGCTGGTCGCATTGGAGAGAATATCGGGCGCGCGGTTGGGGATATAACCCAGTTCATCAAGGGCGGCGGCAATCTTGCCACGCAACGCCACGGAAACCTGTTCCGGGTTACGTAAAAAACGGCTGACCGTCATTTTGGTCACACCGACGCGATCGGCGACATCCTGAAGTACGGGGCGTTTCTTTTTCATCGTCCTGAGAAATCTTGAAGTGAGAGATTTGCTCAGTTTATCACGGACAAAGCTCAACCTTCCCCGTTTAAAGGGAAGGTTGAGAAATTATTTAGACCGGCGGCAGGTCAAACAGCAGAATTTCACTTTCGCTGTCGGCATGCACGGAGAGCGCCTGCTCATCCCAGACGGCCAGACCATCGGCGGTTGTCGCTTTGGTGCCATTGATGGACACCTCCCCTTTCACCACCTGGATCCACACGCGGCGGTTGGCGGCGATCTGGTGCACAGACTGTTCATCTTTCGCCAGCGCCCAGCGGTACAGCTCCATATCCTGATGCACTTTCAGGGAACCTTCACGCGCATCCGGCGAGAGCACCAGCTGTTTGCCCTGTTTCGCGTCGAAGCGGCGCTGCTCGTAGCGTGGCGTGATGCCGGTCTCTTCTGGAATGATCCAGATTTGATACAGGTGCAGTTTTTCCGTTTTGCTCGGGTTGTACTCAGAGTGACGCACCCCGGTCCCCGCGCTCATAATCTGGAACTCGCCCGCCGGAACCTGCTCTTTGTTGCCCATGCTGTCCTGGTGCTCAACCGCCCCTTCCAGCACATAGGTCAGGATTTCCATGTCTTTGTGCGGGTGGGTACCGAAGCCCTGGCCTGCATCAATCACGTCATCGTTAATCACGCGCAGTGCGGAGAAGCCCATGAAGTTCGGGTCGTAGTAGTCGGCAAACGAGAATGAATGCCATGAGTCCAGCCAGCCATGATTCGCGTGACCACGTTCGTTTGCTTTGCGTAAGTAGATCATTGTTTTCACCCTCAGTTCGTTTCGATGGAGTAAGTGTGGACGCAAACGCCCTGGGATCATAGAGGGTGAAAATTGACTCCTCTGTTCAAAAATTGTGAACAAGCGCAGAGGAGCCGTTTTTGCTTATTTCGCGAGGGTTACCGTGGCAGGAGAAGCCTGTTCGAAGGCCCGTTCGAGGATTTCCAGGTTGGTCAGAACGTCAGATTCCTTGACGTAATTCGCCGTGCCGTTTGTGAGGGTCTCAAACAGCGCATCATAGACGCGTCCATAGTCGCCCGTTTCCGGCTTCAGCTCTTCCCTGACCGTCACGCCCTCGTCGTTCACGTACTCCAGCACGCCCACGGAATCATCTGCCGCAAAGCCCGGTTCACCCGGCATGATATTGGCCTTCAGGCTGGTCTCCTGCTGGTCAATGCCGTACTTGATAAAGGAGCCTTTCTTGCCGTGAACGATAAATTTCGGGTAGTCGATTTTCACCAGATGGCTGGTTTTCACGATGGCTTTGAGATCGCCGTAGAACAGCTGTGCTTCAAAGGTATCGTCCGGGTTGGCCTTATTGCGCAGGCTGCGGATGTCATACGCCACGTGGTCCGGGCGGCCAAACAGGGAAATAATCTGGTCCATGGTGTGCACGCCCAGACCGTAGAACGACCCGTCCTGCGGCAGTCCGGGCTGGGTTTCCGCCACCGGGCGGTAGTAATCGAAGTGGCTTTCGATTTCCACGATCTCGCCGAGTTTGCCGCTCTCAATCGCCTTTTTCGCCGTCAGGAAGCAGCTGTCAAAGCGTCGGTTCTGGTACGGCGTGACGGTCAGGCCTTTGCTTTTCGCCAGCGCAAAGAGTTCCTTCGCTTCGGCGATGGTCGGAGTGAACGGTTTTTCCACCAGCACGTTTTTACCTGCTTCCAGCGCGCGTTTCGCGTAGTCAAAGTGGCTGTCGGCGTGGGTACAGACCACCACCAGCTTCACCTGCGGATCATTTAACACTTCATCAAGATCGCTGGTGAAATGAATATGGGAATACTGCGGAGACTGTTCTTCCGGCTTCGCGCTGCGGCGGTAGATATGAGCGACGTGCCAGGTCTCTTTACGGTTGAGAACATACGGAAGGTGGTAACGCGTGGTGCTTTTGCCAAATCCAATAAATGCGCAGTGTAGTGTCATGGCTCAGTCCTTTTTCGAAGGTTGCTGAGTCTAACCATAACAAAAAAAAAGCCAGCTAAAAGCTGGCTAAAGTAATACTGGAAGCAATGTGAGCAATGTCGTGCTTTCAGGTTCCCGTAGGAGGTCTTCCTGAACGCAGAGCAATAATAATCATTCTCATTCGCACTTGTCCAACACTTTTTGCAAAAAATAGCGATTGACTCAACTTTTAAAGTCACTGATGTTGGAGGGGACTTTTAACTGACTGAGGAACAAGGAATGAGTGAGATAGTGATACGCCACGCTGAACCGAAAGATTACGACGCCATTCGTCAGATCCACGCCCAGCCGGAGGTGTACCACAACACGCTACAGGTTCCTCATCCTTCAATGGAAATGTGGCAAATGCGGCTAGGCGAACAGCCGGGCATTAAACAGCTGGTTGCCTGCATTGATGATATCGTGGTCGGCCACCTCACCATTGATGTCGCCCAGCGACCACGCCGCAGCCACGTTGCCGATTTCGGTATATGCGTTGGCGCAGAGTGGCATAACCGCGGCGTGGCCAGCGCGCTGATTCGCACCATGATCGATATGTGCGACAACTGGCTGCGCGTCGACCGCATCGAGTTAACGGTGTTTGTGGATAACGAACCGGCAATCGCGGTGTACAAAAAGCACGGGTTTGAGATTGAAGGCACCGGCAGGCGCTATGCCCTGCGTAACGGCGAGTATGTGGATGCGTATTATATGGCGCGAATGAAGTAGTTTGTTGCCGGGTGGCGGCTTCGCCTTACCCGGCCTACGTCCGTGCCGTTGTAGGCCCGGTAAGCGCAGCGCCACCGGGCAACAAAATCAATACCCCGCCGTTAAATCATCCACCGAACGCGGGTCCGACGCGCCAAACAGCGCGCCATCCGGTCCGACCATAATGCTCTGGGTGCTGCCCATCGCCTCCTTCACCGCCACCTTCTGCCCGCGCTGCTCAAGCAGCTTGAGGGTGTCCGGGCTAAAGCCCTTCTCCACGCGCAACTCGTCCGGCAGCCACTGGTGATGGAAACGCGGCGCATTGGTCGCTTCGGCGACGTTCATCCCAAAGTCGATGCTGTTCACCACCATTTGCAGTACGGTGGTGATAATCCGGCTCCCGCCAGGGCTGCCGGTCACCAGCCAGGTTTTGCCGTCTTTCACCACAATGGTGGGCGACATGGATGATAGCGGGCGCTTCTTCGGCCCTACCGCATTCGCATCGCCGCCGACCAGGCCGTAGACATTCGGCACGCCCGGCTTGGCAGAGAAATCATCCATCTCGTTGTTCAGCAAAATACCGCTATTGCCCGCCACAATCCCGGTGCCGAAGGTGGTGTTAAGCGTGTAGGTCACCGCCACCGCGTTTCCTTCTTTGTCCACGACCGAGAAGTGGGTAGTCTGGTTACTTTCATACGGCGCCAGCTTGCCCGGGCGGATCTCGCTCGACGGCTTAGCCTTGTTGATGTCGATCTGATCGGCAATGGATTTGGCGTACGCCTTGTTGGTCAGCGCATGCCACGGCACCTTTACGAAGTCCGGGTCGCCGAGGTATTCCGAGCGGTCAGCGTAGGCGCGCTTTTCCGCCTCGGCCATCACCTGCATGGCATCGGCGCTACCGAAGCCATACTTGTGCATATCGAAGTTTTCCAGAATATTGAGGATCTGCACGATGTGAATGCCCCCGGAAGACGGCGGCGGCATGGAGAAGACCTCGTAGCCGCGATAGGTGCCACTAATCGGCTCGCGCTCCACCGCCTTATATTCCGCCAGATCCGCTTTGGTGATCAGCCCGCCGTTCTTCTGCATCTCATCCGCAATCTGATCGGCAATCGGCCCCTTATAGAAGGCATCCGGACCGTTTTCGGCAATCAGTTCGAGACTTTTTGCGAGGTTCTTCTGCACCAGCTTATCGCCCTTCTTCAGCGGCTCGCCGTCTTTCCAGAAGATAGCCTTGCTGTTCTCATGATTGGGAATAACTTCGCTGCCGTAGGTTTTGAGGTCGTCCGCCAGCGCGTCGTTGACGACGAAGCCGTCGCGCGCCAGCCTAATGGCAGGCTGCACCACTTTATTCAGCGGCAGCGTGCCGTATTTTTCCAGCGCCAGCGAGAAGCCCGCAACGGTGCCCGGCGTGCCGGAGGCAAGGTGCGAGGTCAGGGATTTTTTACTGTCCGGATTACCCTGATCGTCGAGGAACATATCGCGGGAGGCCTGGTTCGGCGCCATCTCACGGAAGTCGATGGCTGTGGTTTTACCGTCTTTCGTGCGCAGCATCATAAACCCGCCGCCGCCCAGGTTCCCCGCCTGTGGATGCGTCACCGCCAGCGCATATCCCACCGCGACCGCCGCATCCACCGCGTTACCGCCCTGTTTAAGAATATCGACGCCCACCTGCGTTGCCAGCGCGTCAACCGAGGCCACCATGCCGTGCGTCGCCCGCACGGGGTGAAAAACATCCTCCTCCACGCCGTAAGAGACCGGTGGAGCGGCGGGCGGGTTGGCCGCCACGGTAAATGTGCCGCCTGCCATCAGCGCAGCGATGGCGACCCAGCGCAAAAAGGTTGGTTTCATCATTATTGTTCTCCAGGTGAAGGGGCCCATATTCCCCGCTTAAGCCTGGTTCACAACTCTTAAAAAATCATCGTTATGCAGGAATGAGGATAAACTTAAGAGAAGCCTCAAAGGAGGAGATAACCATGAAACGATTACTGATCCTGACCGCGCTGCTTCCGTTCGCCGCGCTCGCACAGCCAATCAACACCCTGAACAACCCGAACCAGCCGGGCTACGTCATTCCGAGCCAGCAGCGTATGCAGACGGAGATGATGAGCCAGCAACAGCAGCAGAAAGGGATGCTCAATCAGCAGTTAAAGACGCAGACCCAGGTGCAGCAGCAGCACCTGCAAAACCAGATGAATACCAACACCCAGCGCGTACAGCAGGGCCAGATGCTTGAACAGCCGCTGCCTAATGCAAACGGTGGGATGTTAGGAGGCGGAGTATCGCAAAGCAGCGGTCAGCAGCACATGCTGCCGACCCAGCAGAACGGCAGTATGCTTAATAAATAAAGTTCGGCCCGATCTGGTCAATCGCATCGGTACAGATGCTGTCCACGCCCCAGCGCAGCAGCTCGGCTGCACGCTGGGGTTTGTTGACGGTATACACCAGGATATGCAGACCGGCCTCCTTCAACAGCGTCACGCGCGCTTCATCCAGCAGCTTATGGTTGAGGTGGATCGACACGCAGCCTAAGCGGGTCGTCAGCGCGCGCCAGTCTTCTCGCCACGCATCCAGCAGCAGCCCGCGCGGCAACTCCGGAACGGCGGCCTGTGCGGCTTCCAGCGCGTCGATATCAAACGACGACAGGAGCGGCGCGGTCATCCCTTCCCACAGCTCACGCGCGGCAATGGCAATCACTTTACCCGTCAGCGGCCCGGTGCCAGTGGTCGGTTTGATTTCAATATTGGCCATCATGCCGTGTTGACGACAGCGGTCCGCCACTTCCGCCAGCAGCGGCAGCGGTTCGCCTTTGAATTCGCCGCTGAACCAGCTTCCGGCGTCCACCTTCAGCAGGTCACGCCACGGCAGTTCACCCGCCACGCCCCAGCCGTTGCTGGTGCGTTCGAGGTTGTCGTCGTGCAGCAGGAAAATTTCGCCGTCCTTCGATAGCTTGGCGTCGAACTCGATCATCGTGTGGCCGTAGCGTGCGCCAACGTCAATTGCCGCCAGGGTGTTTTCCGGCGCCAGTTTACCGCCACCACGGTGGGCGACGATGTGGGGGTAAGGCCAGTTGCTCATACTCGTTGTCCTGTTTCACCGTCAAATAAGTGCAGGTGATTTTCCGGCATATGCAGCCACAGCGTGCTGCCTGCTTTCGGGCGCTCCTGATGCGGCAGACGCACTACCAGCTTTTGCTCGCCCCAGCGTCCGTGCGCCAGGTTGTCTGCGCCCAGCATCTCCAGCGTGTCCATCACCAGCGGCACGCCGCCGTCCGCCTGAGACGTCAAACCAATATGCTCGGGGCGGATACCAAGCGTCATCTTACGCCCGGCGTAGCCACGATAGTACCAGTTGATCGGCAACGCCATCCCGCTTTCCAGCTCGAAGTGGGTTCCCGCCGCATTGATCCGCCCGTCCAGCAGGTTCATCGCCGGGCTGCCGATAAAGCTCGCCACAAAACGGCTGGCCGGTTTCTCGTAGACTTCCACTGGGGTGCCAATCTGCTCGGCGATGCCTTTGTTCATCACCATCACGCGCTGGGCGAGGGTCATGGCTTCAACCTGATCGTGGGTCACATAGAGGGACGTGGTTCCCAGCCGCCGATGCAGCTGCTGTAGCTCAAGACGCATCTGCACGCGCAGTTTGGCGTCGAGGTTTGACAGCGGTTCGTCGAACAGAAATACCGCCGGATCGCGCACGATGGCGCGCCCCATCGCCACGCGCTGGCGCTGGCCGCCGGAGAGCTCGCGCG